>NZ_CP047639.1:300000-520000 GCF_011046025.1 Proteus sp. ZN5 | reverse complement strand
ATGTGGGCACTACGGTTGATAACTTCCATTATACTTTTATTACTGTTGGCATTATTACATTGCTGTCTTCCTTTGTATTCTTACTCCTTGATAAACATGATGGCGAGAATCTAACTAATAAAAAGAAAAAAACCTAATAGCTTTATTCAAACTAAAAAAAGAGAGCTTATGCTCTCTTCTTCTATATATAAAGAAACACCCTATAAGGATGAAGCTAAAAAAGTATCCACTTCATGACGCCAAGGTACTGATGGTTGAGCTCCTGCGCGAGTGACAGCAATAGCAGCCGCGGCATGAGCAAACTTAATCGCTGACATCATAGATTGCCCTTCTAATAAAGCAGTGATTAACGCGCCATTAAATGTATCACCTGCTGCGATGGTATCTACTGCTTTCACTTTAAATGCAGGAACGATACAACCTTTATTATTTTGCTCACTCACCCAAACTCCACGGCTTCCTAATGTAATAAGAACCGTTTTAATACCTTTATTATGTAGAACATCCGCTGCTTGTTGAGCACTTTCATCATCTATGACTTTAATTCCAGTCAGATATTCAGTCTCTGTTTCGTTTGGAGTAATAATATCCACAAGTGATAACAGCTCATCAGGTAATGCTTGAGCTGGTGCTGGATTTAATATTACTTGCACATTTTCTTGTTTAGCAATTTCAGCAGCTTTCAAAACAGAATCAAGTGGTGATTCTAATTGCATTAATAGAGCATCAGCCTCTTTTATTATATTCCCATGACGCTGAACATAACTTGTATCTAATCGTCCATTAGCACCAGCATGAATACCAATAACATTTTCACCTTGCTGGTTAACAAAAATCAGCGCAACACCTGTTGCTACGTCATCAATTAACTCAATGCTCTTGGTATCTATGTTATCTGTCATTAATTGAGCTTTGGCTTTTTTACCAATATCATCATTTCCTAAACAAGCAAGAAATGAAATATTCGCACCACAACGCCCAGCGGCGACCGCTTGATTAGCACCTTTACCGCCAAAGACCATTTGAAATTGGTTACCTGAAATGGTTTCACCAGGAAGCGGAAAATGGGCAACATTAAGAATATGATCAGCATTAACACTACCTAAAATCACAAGTTTCTTCGCTTCCATGATTTTTCCTTACTCTCAGTAATAAATTCTAGATGTATCGCATAAATGACATTCAATATTTTAAACCGATCATCTCAGCAACATTAATGAAAAAACGTGATCACTATCGAAACGTTTCGCTAGTAAAACAAAAAAGAACCAAAAATAAGCAGTAGGAAGCTGAATCGATTTTTGTTATAAACAATTTGTGTGCTAATAGAATGTTTGACTATATGTCAGCAATCCTTTTCTGATATTTTCAGGATGATGACGAAAATAAGTACCCATTATTAGGAGTGTTTATGCAACTTGCAGAGCGGATATCACAACTTAGCCAATATCTTGAAACTGGGCTTTATGAGCGACAGTCAGCTATCCGTCTTTGTCTACTTGCAGCACTGAGTGGTGAGAGTGTTTTCTTACTTGGCCCTCCGGGTATTGCTAAAAGTTTAATAGCCAGAAGAATGAAAGAAGCCTTTAAAGAGGCTAAAGCTTTTGAATACCTAATGACGCGTTTTTCAACCCCTGAAGAAATTTTTGGCCCTTTATCTATTCAAGCTTTAAAAGATGAAGGTAAATATCAGCGTTTGGTCGAGGGATATCTACCTGATGCTGAGGTTGTCTTTCTTGATGAAATATGGAAAGCAGGGCCCGCTATTCTTAATACATTATTAACGGCGATTAATGAGCGTAAATTTAGAAATGGAGAAGCTGAAGTTGCTATTCCAATGCGTTTATTAGTCTCAGCCTCTAATGAGCTACCTGATTCAGACAGTAGTCTTGAAGCACTATATGACCGAATGCTTATCCGCATTTGGCTAACCAAAGTTCAGGATAAGAAAAACTTTCGTGCACTACTCATTAATAAAGATGTAAGCTCTTTTCATATTCCAGAACATATCCAAATTACCGCAGAAGAGTTCTCACGTTGGCAATCAGAATTAGAAAAGGTCACTTTAGATGACCACTTATTTGATTTAATTTATCAACTTCGTGAGTCTTTAGATAAAAGTGATGCAGCACCTTATGTTTCAGATAGACGTTGGAAAAAAGCGGTACGCCTTTTACAAGCCAGTGCTTTTTTTAATGGCCGTAGTGCTATTTCACCATTAGATCTTATTTTATTAAAAGATTGCCTGTGGCATGACCAAGCATCATTTGCATTATTAGATAAGTTATTACAAAGCCTTTTAACAGAACAAGCCTACCACCAGCTAGAGTTGATTAGAAAAACAGAAAGTTTATGGGCTGAGTGGATGCAATCAACAAGAAGTAAACAAGAGCAACAGGCCTTTCGTTTTGAAAAACAAAGTGGAATGTTTGGACGAAATGCACATTTTAGCCTATCAGAAAAAATGCAGGCTGATAAATTCACGTTGTTTTTACATATCCCTCTACATATCCATAGTATTCAAGTTAACTTTATTACTATCGAGCAAAAAGCATTAGAAAACTTTTTAGCTAAAGGGAATGAATTATTAGCGCGTTTAAATGGCATTGGTTTCCCACAATCAATTAATGCGCAAATACGTCAAGATGGTGTATTAGAAATTTTAGATGTTAGTCGTCGAACAACATCTCTTTATCAACAAAAAGAGACTGCGCCTGCCGCTCCTATTGAAAATAACAAAGAGTGGCTAGATAAATTAAAAGATCTGACTCAAGAAATTTATGGTGAGCAGGAAAAATTTAATCATCATCAACCAAATTTATTTATTGATAATGATTGCCTTATTTCCATCGAACAAAGCTTTGTTCAGCTTAATGAAAAATTATCGCAATTAAAAAGCCAAATAAAGTAATGATATTATGCTGACACTTTCAACATTAGATATGCTTTTAGCCATAAATGAAGGGCAGCTTATTGAGGAAGTCATTATTGCTATACTTGCATCACCTCAATTAGCGGTATTTTTTGAAAAACACCCAAAGCTCAAAAAAGCCTTACTTAAAGATATCCACCAATGGAAAAAAAGCTTACAGCAAAGAGTAAAAGAAACCTTAGTACCTACCATGATTGCTGATGAATTTGCCCTTTATCAACAAACTCAGTCATTAGGTAACGCCATATTTAATCAGCAAGTAGAGCGAATACTGGCTGAATTAAACAAACTAGACTCTTCTTTTATTGAAGAAGCATCACAACTAATTAAAACCAATAAGCCTTTTTCACCAGCCCAACAAGCTTTGTTTATTCAACACTGGCGGATAAGTTTAATTTTCCAAGTCACAGCATTACACAAAGCGCTATTTGACCAAGAACAAGAGCAACTCCTTGCAGAACTACAAGAACGTTTAGCGTTAAGTGGAAGCTTAAGTAATACATTCTCAGAAAATGAGCGTGCAGCAGGACGTTTATGGGATATGAGCAAAGGCGTTTTAACAAAAACACCTTTCGATGAGAAAATTATTCAACGTTATAGCGACTTTCTCGATCAACAACCTGAATTACATAAACTCGCAAGTTTGCTTGGCCGTAGCAAAACAGCCAAATCACTTCCTGAAGAGAGTGTGATTTTTGAACCAGTGACTATTGTTGAGAAAGCACCCGATACAACACCAGAGCAAGTCAATGGAATAGGGCTCAGTGATGATATCTTGCGCTTACTTCCTGCCGAACTCGCCTTGTTAGGTATTAATGAAATAGAATATGAATTTTATCGAAAGCTGGTGGAAAAGCAGCTCAATACTTATCGGTTACAAGGGGATAATTGGCAAGAGCGTACTGTATTGCGTCCAGTAACTCATCATCATGATGAAGAAAGACCGAGAGGACCTTTTATTGTATGTATTGATACATCAGGTTCAATGGGGGGATTTAACGAACAGTGTGCTAAAGCTTTTGGATTAGCATTGATGAAAATAGCGCTAGCTGATAATCGTTCATGCCATGTGATGTTATTTTCCACTGAAACTGTACATTACCAGTTGTCATCGTCTAATGGCCTGCAAGAGCTTATCAAGTTTTTGAATCAGTCATTTAGAGGGGGGACAGATTTAAGTGCTTGTTTAGATAATGTCGCAGAAAAACTCAATAGCCCAGCATGGAAAGATGCTGATGCTGTTGTTATTTCTGACTTTGTCGCCCAAAGGTTACCCGAAAACCTAATCAACAAAATCAAAAAAAGCCAACAGCAACAGCACAATCGCTTCCATGCGGTTACCTTATCCAATTACGGTAAACCCAGCATCATGAAAATCTTTGACCATATATGGCGTTTTGATACTGGATTAAAAAGTCGTTTACTTCGACGCTGGCGCCAATAATTACAGCATATCGGCGAAAGCTAAACGGGTGTCTTTTTCCCACACGCCACATTGTACTTGCCCAATGTGCTCTTTTTGTAGCAGCAACATCACTAAACGAGATTGGCCGATACCACCACCGATAGTTTGAGGCATATCACCATGCATTAATGCTTTGTGCCAATCCAGCTCAAGACGCTTAGTATCATCTGTTAATGTTAACTGACGCATTAATGTTTCAGGATCGACACGGATACCCATTGATGACAATTCAAACGCATCTTGTAGAACAGGGTTCCAGACAAGAATGTCACCGTTTAAACCTTCAAATCCATCTTCGTTTGGTGTCGTCCAGTCATCATAATCAGGTGCTCTCACGTCATGAGCTTCACCACTAGAAAGCTTACCGCCAATACCAATTAAGAAAACGGCGCCACATTCTTTGGCAATTGCTTTTTCACGACCTTTAGCATCAAGGTCAGGATAACGACGCAATAACTCTTCAGTGTGGATAAATTGAATTTGATCTGGCAGGAACGGTACCAGACCAAATTCTTCGCTGACGGCTTTTTCAGTTTCTTTTATTGCCTGATAAATTTTACCCACTGTCTGTTTAAGATAAGGAACTGTACGCTCTTTATCTTCCATCACTTTTTCCCAATCCCACTGATCAACATAAACTGAGTGGATTTGAGTTAAGCGATCTTCGTCTGGTCGCAAAGCTTTCATATGAGTATAAAGACCTTGCCCAGAACTAAATCCAAAACGACCTAATGTTTTACGTTTCCATTTAGCTAATGAATGGACAACCTCAAAAGTAGAATCTGGTAAAGATTTGACTTTAACTTGTACTGCCTTCTCATGGCCTGATAAGTTATCTTGAGTTCCATCACCAAGGCGACTTAAGATCGGTCCTTGAACTTCAATCAGTCCTAATTCTTTTTCCAGCAGTCGTGAAAAATAAGATTTAACAAAGCTAATTTGCTGTTGAGTCTGAATGAATGATTTTTCCATTTTTGTATCCCTAGTGGTGATGTCGTGTTTTGCTGATATAGATTAAGCAACAAAATGGGTACTAAATTCAATATACTTCATTAAAAATAGCCTTGCTTGTTTTAAATCGTTAAAAATAACGCTATAAAAATGTATTATCGTTAAAAACAGAGGGGATTTATGGACAATATTTATCAGATCGATAATCTCGATCGTGACATACTTCACGCATTAATGGCGAATGCGAGAACACCTTACGCTGAATTAGCCAAAAAATTCGAAGTTAGCCCAGGCACAATTCATGTTCGAGTTGAGAAAATGAAGCAAGCGGGAATTATTACAGGAACTCGAGTTGATATTAGTGAAAAGCAACTCGGTTTTGATGTCTGCTGCTTTATTGGAATTATTCTTAAGAGTGCAAAAGACTATCACACAGCATTAGATAAACTAGACAAGTTAGATGAAGTTGTAGAGGTGTACTACACAACAGGGCAATACAGTATTTTTACTAAGGTTATGTGTAAAAGTATAGAAGCCTTACAAGACGTACTTATCAACAAAATTCAGACAATCGATGAAATTCAATCAACAGAAACCCTGATCTCACTGCAAAACCCGATAATAAGGACGATCAAACCATAAGGGTAAATTCTTATTTTTTTTATAACCACATTATCCACAGGTAGATCCCAAGTGATTCACAGCGTACAATAGCGCGTCTTGAACATAAGGAGATCATTAATGAAAAAAGTCACTCTTATTAGTGGCAGTACCATGGGTAGTGCTGAATATGTCGCAGAACACCTTGCAGAGATCTTATCTGATGAAGGATTTGAGACAGATCTGCACCATGGGCCTTCTCTTAATGATCTTCCAAATAAAGGGATCTGGCTGGTGGTCACATCAACGCATGGTGCGGGTGATATTCCTGACAACCTACTGCCTTTTGCTAATGAGATATCTGCTGATTCCGTTGATCTTAGTAATATCACCTTTGGTGCGATCGGCATAGGAAGTAGTGAATATGATACTTTCTGCGGTGCGATCAGAACATTGGATCAAAAATTGGTGGAAAAAGGGGCAACTCGCCTTGGCGATCGTCTCGAAATTGATATTCAAAAGTACGACATTCCGGAAGATCCAGCAGAAGAATGGATAGCTTCTTGGAAAAATTTACTTTAATTTGCACAAAAAAACAGCAAACGAATGTGGATAACTCTGCTTAAAAGCAGGGGTTAACCCGTAGTTATCCATTGTATAAGGCTATATCAATAAATGACCTGTGTATAAGTCGTCATTTTGATCCCAGCTTATCAGCAGATAGATCACGGATCATTCACAGTATATGATCCTTTACACTTTTATGATCTTTAAATAGAAAATCCACTTATCCACAGAGGATCGCTTCCTTAATAAAAGATCTAATAAAGAGATCTTTAAATAAAAAGATCTTTAAATAATTACCTGCGGATCTGCTCGCTTGTATCTGTCAAAAAGTTGAGTAGAATTCGTTTTCCCAATGCAACACATTCAGCATTCGTAACATTTAAGGTTCACACATGTTTTATCCAGAACACTTTGACGTCATTGTCATCGGTGGTGGTCACGCCGGTACAGAAGCCGCTATGGCTGCAGCTCGTATGGGGCGTCAAACCCTATTACTGACCCACAATATTGATACTTTGGGCCAAATGTCTTGTAACCCAGCTATTGGTGGGATTGGTAAAGGGCATCTGGTAAAAGAGATCGATGCCATGGGTGGATTAATGGCAACCGCTATTGACCATGCAGGGATCCAATTCAGAACCCTTAACGCAAGTAAGGGCCCAGCTGTAAGAGCAACAAGAGCACAGGCTGACCGTGTTCTTTATCGCCAAGCTGTT
Source organism: Proteus sp. ZN5 (assembly GCF_011046025.1). Classification (GTDB taxonomy): domain Bacteria; phylum Pseudomonadota; class Gammaproteobacteria; order Enterobacterales; family Enterobacteriaceae; genus Proteus. Next base: position 512,769 of record NZ_CP047639.1, on the reverse strand, counting down.
CGTACTACTCTTGAAAATCAACCTAATTTAATGATCTTCCAACAACCTGTTGAAGATCTCATTGTTGAAAATGACCAAGTAACGGGTGCTGTTACCCGCATGGGCTTAAAATTCCGTGCTAAATCTGTTGTTCTAACCGTTGGTACTTTCCTAGATGGTAAAATCCATATTGGTTTAGAAAATTACAGTGGTGGTCGAGCAGGTGATCCACCTTCAGTTTCGTTATCACACAGACTACGCGAATTACCACTACGTGTAGGTCGTTTAAAAACAGGTACACCACCCCGTATTGATGCTAGAACTATCGATTTTAGCCAATTAGCTGTTCAGTTGGGTGATACTCCAATGCCTGTTTTCTCGTTTTTAGGAAATGTGGATCAGCATCCTGAACAAATGCCTTGCCATATCACATACACAAACGAAAAAACGCACGAAGTTATTCGTAATAACCTCGATCGTAGCCCAATGTACGCTGGCGTCATCGAAGGAATAGGGCCTCGTTATTGCCCATCTATTGAAGATAAAGTGATGAGATTTGCTGATCGTAATTCACATCAGATCTTTTTAGAGCCTGAAGGTTTAACAAGTAACGAAATTTACCCAAATGGTATTTCAACAAGCTTACCTTTTGATGTTCAAATGCAAATCGTAAATTCCATGAAAGGTATGGAAAATGCGAAGATCATTAGACCTGGTTATGCTATTGAATATGACTTCTTCGATCCTAGAGATCTAAAACAAACGCTAGAAAGTAAATTTATCAACGGATTATTCTTTGCTGGCCAAATTAACGGTACAACGGGTTATGAAGAAGCCGCTGCTCAAGGCATGCTCGCAGGACTTAATGCGGCACGTTATGCCTTCGATCAAGAAGGTTGGTTCCCTCGTCGTGATCAAGCATATATTGGTGTATTAGTTGACGATCTTTGTACTCTTGGTACAAAAGAGCCATACCGCATGTTTACTTCTCGTGCTGAATATCGCTTGATGTTACGTGAAGATAATGCTGATTTACGTCTAACCGAAATTGGTCGTGAATTAGGTATGGTTGATGACAACCGTTGGGCACAATTTAGTGAAAAAGTTGAGCTTGTTGAAAAAGAACGTCAACGTTTAAGAAACATTTGGGTTCATCCACAAGCTGATAATCTTTCAGAAATCAATGGATTACTAAATACACCATTATCTAAAGAAGCTAATGGTGAAGATTTATTACGTCGCCCTGAAATGACTTACGACATACTGAAGAATATTACTCGTTTTGCACCAGGTATTGATGATTCAAAACCGCAAGCAGCTGAACAAGTTGAGATCCAAGTTAAGTACGAAGGCTACATTAGTCGCCAGAAAGAAGAGATCGAAAAACAACTACGTAACGAAAATGCTGCGTTACCGATTGATCTGGACTATAAACAAGTTAGCGGATTATCTAACGAAGTTATTGCAAAACTTAACGATCACAAACCAACATCGATCGGACAAGCATCGCGGATCTCAGGAGTCACACCTGCTGCTATTTCCATTTTATTAGTTTGGTTGAAAAAACAGGGCCTATTACGCAGGAGTGCATCATGAGTGACTTACTTAATCGGCTAAAAAAGCTGGCTAAGCAAGCCAATATAGAGCTTACCGATATTCAAGCTGAAAAACTTACAGGTTATGTTGCGATGCTTGATAAATGGAATAAAGCCTACAATCTCACATCTGTAAGAGATCCACAGCAAATGCTTATCCGTCATATCTTGGATAGCATTGTTGTGAGCCAATATCTTGAAGGTGACAGATTTATTGATGTGGGAACTGGGCCTGGATTGCCCGGTATTCCACTAGCGATAATGCGTCCCGATCATCACTTTGTATTATTGGATAGCTTAGGTAAGCGTGTTCGCTTTATGAAGCAAGTTCAGCACGAACTAGGACTTAATAATATTGAGCCAGTTCAATACCGTGTTGAAGAATACCAAACAGAGAAACCTTTTGATGGCGTTATCAGTCGAGCATTTGCCTCTATGAACGATATGCTCTCTTGGTGCTCTCATTTAGTGACTGAAGAACACGGTCGTTTTTATGCATTGAAAGGACAAATTCATCAAGAAGAGTTAGATGAACTTGCTGATAATGGATTAAAAATGCCTGAAAAAGTGATTAGCTTATCGATACCTGAATTGAATGAACAAAGACATTTGGTGATTATTTAATCAAAATTTTCGAGTCTTACTGATCCTTTTTTCATTTTTTGTGCTCTGGCGATAATATTTACAATGTTATCGCCATTTGTTTTATGGGGATTTATGAGAGTCATTAAAGTTCACTTTAATAAAACAATAAATTAACATTTTATTATCTTTTGCTTTAATTCTCTTTGTAACCTTAGTTTTTCTCTTTTTATTTCCAAAATAAATTAATAATTCTGTGCATTATAAAAATATTGAATTTATTTAATTGAAAATTGGCTAATTATTTTTCAATTGCCACTAAATTGTTCATAAAAGGGAGGTTATTTGTTAACTCCGTTATATAATTTATGAAATAAGCTTTATTTATACTTTTATATTTGTGATGTGCATCACTCTATTTATTTTCTTCAGCTCTATTATTTTTACTCTTTTTGTTCTTAATCATTTTTCATAAATGGAACCTTGGTAAGAAATTTAAATTAATCTTCACTTTTTCGCTACTTATTGATTGAATTCATTGCCACGCCCCGTATAATTTGCTCGTTTTTGTCACTTGACACTTTATAGCAAAGACAGTTTGATACATCATTCAGTAATACCTTTTACGATAGCTAGTCTGGAGAATACAAACGTCATGTCTGTCTCCCTCTACAACGGGAAAGTTGCACTGAAACTGTTATTTTTGCAGTTTATGACTTTTGTTATTCTCAGTGCGGGTTTCTACTTAAAGAGTACAGACTGGAGTTTTTCAGCTTTTTTAGGCGGATTGGCATGTTGGTTACCCAATATTGCTTTTCTTTTGTTAATGCGCTTACAAAAAGTCAACGAAGAAGAAGCTCCAGTTCGCATAAACTGGCTTTTTGCTTTCAGTGAAGGGTTGAAGGTTATATTATCAATAGCCTTGCTGATTGTTGCTTTAGGAGTGTTTAAAGCGGCATTTGCACCACTGGTCATGACCTACTTAGCGGTGCTTGTTATGCAGGTCGTTGCACCAGCCGTCATTAACGGTTAGCGTTTTTAACAACAAAAGGGTAATTGGCATCATGTCTGCATCAGGAGAAGCATTAACCACTAGAGACTACATAGGTCACCACCTGAATAACCTTCAGTTGGACCTGCGTACTTTCGAGTTGGTCAATCCCCATGCTGAAAATGCGCCATCATTCTGGGTGTTAAATATTGACTCACTTTTCTTTTCAGTACTAATGGGAGCTCTGTTCCTATGGCTGTTTAGAAAAGTAGCAGTAAGAGCAACCAGTGGCGTACCGGGAAAATTCCAGACTGCAGTAGAAATGATCATTGGTTTCGTTGATAGCAGCGTCCGTGATATGTATCACGGAAAGAGCAAGGTCATTGCACCTTTGGCATTGACTGTGTTCGTTTGGGTGCTGTTAATGAATGCCCTGGATTTATTACCAATCGACTTCATCCCTTATATCGGTGAACACATCTTAGGGTTACCAGCGTTACGCATCGTTCCGACTGCGGACGTAAGTATTACTCTATCGATGGCAATTGGTGTATTTATCCTGATCCTTTTCTATAGCATTAAGATGAAAGGCATAAAAGGGTTTACAAAAGAGCTGACTTTACAGCCTTTTAATCACCCAATTTTTATTCCTATCAACTTAATCTTGGAAGGGGTAAGCCTGCTATCAAAACCTGTTTCCCTCGGTCTTCGACTGTTTGGTAACATGTATGCAGGTGAACTGATCTTTATTCTTATTGCTGGTCTGTTACCGTGGTGGTCACAGTGGTTATTAAGCCTTCCTTGGGCAATATTCCACATACTGATTATTACGTTACAAGCATTTATTTTCATGGTTCTAACGATTGTCTATCTGTCGATGGCATCTGAAGAACATTAATTATTAACTCTTTGAAGAAATAACTGAAACAAACTGGAGACTGTCATGGAAAACCTGAGTATGGATCTGCTGTACATGGCTGCCGCTATTATGATGGGTTTAGCTGCAATCGGTGCTGCAATCGGTATCGGAATCCTCGGAGGCAAATTTTTAGAAGGTGCTGCTCGTCAGCCTGATCTGATCCCTCTTCTGCGTACACAGTTCTTTATCGTTATGGGTCTGGTTGACGCCATCCCAATGATTGCTGTGGGTCTGGGCCTTTACGTGATGTTTGCTGTTGCCTAATGATGGCAATGAGCAGTAAAAGCATCAAGTTAGTTAATAACCAAGAAAGAGGTATTGTGCTGTGAATTTAAATGCAACAATCCTCGGCCAGGCCGTCGCATTTGTCCTGTTTGTTTTGTTCTGTATGAAATTCGTATGGCCACCAATTATGGCGGCCATTGAAAAACGTCAAAAAGAAATTGCTGACGGTTTATCATCTGCAGAACGTGCTAAAAAGGACTTAGATTTAGCGAAAGCCGATGCAGGCGATCAGCTAGCGAAAGCAAAAGCAGAAGCTCAAGCAATCATTGAATCCGCGAATAAACAACGCACTCAAATGATTGAAGATGCTAAAGCAGAAGCAGAGCAAGAACGTAGTAAGATCGTTGCACAAGCTCAATCCGAATTGGATGCAGAGCGTAAACGTGCTCGTGAAGAACTTCGTAAACAAGTCGCAATGCTGGCTATCGCAGGTGCCGAGAAAATTATTGAACGTTCCGTGGATGAAGCTGCTAATAGCGACATCGTTGATAAACTGGTCGCTGAACTGTAAGGAGGGAGGGGCATGTCTGAAATAGCAACGGTAGCTCGCCCCTACGCCAAAGCAGCTTTTGACTTTGCTGTGGAAAACCAGGCTGTCGATAAATGGCAGGTTATGCTGGCGTTCACCGCTGAAGTAGCACGCAATGAGCAGGTAACCGAATTACTTTCTGGTTCTTTAGCATCAGAAAAACTGGCTGACATCTTTGTTGACCTTTGTGGCGAACAATTAGATGGTCATGCTCAGAATTTAATTCGTGTTATGGCTGATAATGGCCGTTTATCAACGTTGCCTGAAGTATTGAGCCAATTTATTCAATTGCGCGCAGTACTAGAGTCAACGGTTGACGTTGAAGTAACTTCTGCCATTGAGCTAACTAAACAGCAGCTAGCTAACATTTCTGCAGCGATGGAAAAACGTCTATCACGCAAAGTGAAGCTGAATTGCAAAATTGATAAGTCTGTTATCGCAGGCATGATTATACGCGCCGGTGACCTCGTCATCGATGGCAGTATTCGTGGCCGTTTAGAGCGATTAACGGACGTCTTGCAGTCTTAAGGGGACTGGAGCATATGCAACTGAATTCCACTGAAATCAGCGAACTGATCAAGCAGCGCATTGCTCAGTTCAATGTAGTGAGTGAAGCTCACAATGAAGGTACGATTGTATCCGTTAGTGACGGTATTATTCGTATCCACGGTTTAGCCGAAGTTATGCAGGGTGAGATGATCGCACTGCCGGGTAACCGTTTCGCTATCGCACTGAACTTAGAGCGCGACTCTGTTGGTGCGGTTGTGATGGGTCCTTATGCTGACTTAGCAGAAGGCATGAAAGTTAAATGTACAGGTCGTATTCTGGAAGTACCTGTAGGGCGTGGTCTGCTTGGCCGTGTGGTAAACACACTGGGTGAGCCGATTGATGGTAAAGGTGCAGTAGAGCATGATGGATTCTCACCTGTTGAGATGATTGCTCCTGGTGTTATCGACCGTCAATCAGTTGATCAGCCTGTACAAACAGGTTACAAATCCGTCGATGCCATGATCCCAATCGGTCGTGGTCAGCGTGAATTGATTATCGGTGACCGTCAAACAGGTAAAACTGCTCTGGCTGTCGATGCGATCATCAACCAACGCGACTCTGGCATTAAATGTATCTATGTCGCTATCGGTCAGAAAGCCTCTACTATTTCGAACGTTGTTCGTAAATTAGAAGAACATGGCGCGTTAGAAAACACCATTGTTGTTGTTGCTTCTGCATCAGAATCAGCAGCGCTGCAATACCTAGCTCCTTATTCAGGTTGCGCAATGGGTGAATACTTCCGTGACCGTGGTGAAGATGCTCTGATTATTTATGATGACCTGTCTAAACAGGCTGTCGCATACCGTCAAATTTCACTGTTACTTCGTCGTCCACCTGGACGTGAAGCATACCCTGGTGACGTTTTCTATCTGCACTCCCGTTTACTGGAGCGTGCTGCTCGCGTTAATGCTGAGTACGTAGAAGCTTTCACTAATGGTGAAGTTAAAGGCCAAACCGGCTCTCTGACTGCGTTACCAATTATCGAAACGCAAGCAGGGGACGTTTCTGCATTCGTTCCTACGAACGTAATCTCTATTACCGATGGTCAGATCTTCTTAGAATCTAACCTGTTTAACGCAGGTATCCGTCCAGCTGTTAACCCAGGGATCTCCGTATCTCGTGTAGGTGGTGCAGCTCAGACTAAGATCATGAAGAAACTTTCTGGTGGTATTCGTACTGCACTTGCGCAGTATCGTGAGCTGGCAGCATTCTCACAGTTCGCTTCAGATCTGGATGATGCTACCCGTAAACAATTGAACCACGGTCAGAAAGTGACTGAATTGCTGAAACAGAAACAGTACGAACCAATGTCTGTAGCACAACAGTCTTTATCACTGTTTGCAGCAGAACGTGGTTATCTGGAAGATGTTGAAATTTCAAAAGTTGTGCCATTTGAAGCGGCTTTATTAGCTTATGCCTCTCGTGAACATGCTGATTTATTGAAAGAAATCAACCAGACTGGTACTTATAACGAAGAAATCGAAGCGAAGCTGAAAGGCGTGCTAGAAAACTTCAAAGCGACTCAGTCCTGGTAATAACTATTCGGCCTAATAGTTAAACATTAGGCCGTCTGGTTCATGAGGAGAAGCAGAAATGGCCGGCGCAAAAGAGATACGTTCGAAGATCGCCAGTGTGCAAAACACACAGAAGATCACTAAAGCGATGGAGATGGTCGCCGCGTCGAAAATGCGTAAAACGCAGGAACGCATGGCAGCCAGCCGTCCTTATGCAGAAACCATGCGCAGTGTGATTGGTCACCTTGCGTTAGGGAATCTGGAATACAAACATCCATACCTCGAAGAGCGTGAAGTTAAACGTGTCGGGTACCTGGTTGTTTCGACCGACCGTGGTTTGTGTGGTGGTTTGAACATTAACTTGTTCAAAAAACTGCTGGCAGACATGAAAGAGTGGTCTGAAAAAGGTGTGCAGGTAGATTTAGCACTAGTCGGTTCTAAAGCCGCTTCATTCTTTGGCTCAGTTGGCGGGAATGTTGTTGGTCAAGTAACTGGTATGGGCGATGATCCAAAACTGTCAGACCTTATCGGTCCAGTCAATATCATGTTGCAGGCTTATGACGAAGGTCGTTTAGATAAACTGTATGTGGTGGCAAATAAGTTCATCAATACCATGGCTCAAGAGCCTAAAATTCTTCAGGTTTTACCATTACCACCAGGTGATGATGAAGAGCTGAAAGAAAAATCTTGGGATTATCTGTACGAACCTGATCCTAAGGCGTTACTGGATACTTTACTGCGTCGTTATATCGAATCGCAAGTTTACCAGAGCGTCGTAGAGAACTTAGCGAGTGAGCAGGCCGCCCGAATGGTCGCGATGAAAGCCGCTACAGATAACGGTGGAAACCTGATTAAAGAACTGCAATTGGTGTACAACAAAGCACGCCAAGCAAGCATTACTCAGGAACTTACAGAAATTGTGTCTGGTGCAGCCGCGGTATAACAGCTAGGTTTACGAATTACGTAGAGGATTCAAGATGGCTACTGGAAAGATTGTCCAGGTAATCGGCGCCGTAGTGGACGCCGAGTTCCCTCAGGATAGCGTCCCTAAAGTATATGACGCTCTTGAGGTTATGAATGGTAAAGAAAAACTGGTGCTGGAAGTTCAGCAACAGTTAGGCGGTGGTATCGTTCGTTGTATCGCAATGGGTACATCAGACGGTTTAAGCCGTGGCTTAAAAGTTGAAAACTTGGGCCACCCAATTGAAGTACCAGTAGGTAAAGCAACACTGGGACGTATCATGAACGTTCTGGGTACACCTATCGATATGAAAGGTGATATTGCAACTGAAGAACGTTGGTCTATCCACCGTGAAGCACCAACCTACGAAGAGTTATCAAACTCACAAGAACTGCTTGAAACCGGTATCAAAGTAATGGACTTAATCTGTCCGTTTGCTAAAGGTGGTAAAGTAGGTCTGTTTGGTGGTGCGGGTGTTGGTAAAACAGTTAACATGATGGAATTGATCCGTAACATCGCGATCGAGCACTCAGGTTACTCTGTATTTGCCGGTGTTGGTGAGCGTACTCGTGAGGGTAACGACTTCTATCATGAAATGACAGATTCTAACGTTCTTGACAAAGTATCGTTAGTTTATGGTCAGATGAATGAGCCACCAGGAAACCGTCTGCGTGTAGCACTGACTGGTCTGACTATGGCTGAAAAATTCCGTGATGAAGGCCGTGACGTACTGTTATTCGTCGATAACATCTATCGTTACACCTTAGCAGGTACTGAAGTATCAGCACTGTTAGGTCGTATGCCATCAGCGGTAGGTTACCAGCCAACATTGGCTGAAGAGATGGGTGTTCTGCAAGAACGTATCACTTCAACCAAAACAGGTTCAATCACCTCTGTACAGGCTGTATACGTACCTGCGGATGACTTAACTGACCCATCACCAGCAACAACGTTTGCTCACTTAGATGCGACAGTTGTACTGAGCCGTCAAATTGCTTCATTAGGTATCTACCCTGCGGTTGACCCACTGGATTCAACCAGTCGTCAGTTAGACCCACTGGTAGTTGGCCAAGAGCACTATGATGTCGCTCGTGGTGTTCAGTCTATCCTGCAACGTTATCAGGAACTGAAAGACATCATCGCTATCTTAGGTATGGATGAACTGTCAGAAGAAGATAAACTGGTTGTTGCGCGTGCGCGTAAGATCCAGCGCTTCCTATCTCAGCCATTCTTCGTTGCTGAAGTATTTACCGGTTCACCAGGTAAGTTCGTTTCCCTGAAAGACACTATCCGTGGCTTTAAAGGTATTCTGAACGGTGATTATGACCACCTGCCAGAGCAGGCGTTCTACATGGTTGGTACTATCGAAGAAGCAGTAGAAAAAGCTAAGAAGCTTTAATACGGCTGACGGGAGGTTGATATGGCCGATACATCGTTCCACCTGAAAGTTGTCAGCGCTGAAAAGCAGTTATATGACGGCGAAGTCAAACGAATTCAGGTAACTGGTAGCGAAGGTGAGCTCGGTATTTATCCGCAGCATACCCCGTTATTAACTGCCATAAAACCGGGCATGGTACGTGTCGTAAAAACATCGGGCGAAGAAGAGGTTATCTACCTTTCAGGTGGTATTCTCGAAGTTCAGCCGACTGGCGTCATTGTACTGGCAGATACAGCTATCCGTGGTCGTGATTTGGATGAAGCGAAAGCGTTGGAATCTAAGCGTAAAGCTGAAGAACACATTCAATCCTCTCATGGTGATGTTGATTATGCTCAAGCATCAGCAGAATTAGCCAAAGCGATTGCAAAACTACGTGTAATCGAATTGACTCGACGTTGATGTAAATAGGCAGTCTATGATTAAAAAAGCCAGTTGGTTCTTCGCTAACTGGCTTTTTTGCGTCATGAAATATTTTGTGTGACGAAATATGTAGTATTATTTGGCATAAACAGGTTTACTTGCCATTCTTTACGGGAGTTATCGGGTTAATTATGTCTAATTCAGCTAAAAGCGTTGTTATTCTTGCTGCGGGAAAAGGCACCCGCATGTATTCACAGTTACCTAAAGTTCTTCATAAACTTGCGGGTAAATCCATGGTGCAACATGTGATTGATACTGCCAAGTCATTAGGTGCTCAACAAACACACCTTGTCTATGGGCACGGTGGTGAACTAATGAAAGAAAAATTAGGTTCACAACCTGTTAATTGGGTACTACAAGCAGAGCAACTAGGAACAGGTCACGCAATGCAGCAAGCTGCGCCTTTCTTTGCTGATGATGAAGATATCCTGATGCTTTATGGTGATGTTCCACTTATCACCAAAGAAACGTTAGAACGTTTAATTGAAGTAAAACCAGAAGGCGGTATTGGCTTATTAACGGTTATTTTAGATAACCCAACGGGCTATGGTCGTATTGTTCGTGAAAATGGCGAAGTGACTGGCATTATCGAACAAAAAGATGCTTCTGAAGAACAACTCAAAATTACTGAAATCAATACGGGTATTTTAGTAGCAAACGGTGGTGATTTAAAACGTTGGTTAGGTAAACTCAATAATAACAATGCACAAAAAGAGTATTACATTACTGACATTATCGCATTAGCGTATAAAGAAGGCCGTAAAATTGAAACGGCTCACCCTCGTCGTCATAGTGAAATGGAAGGCGTGAATAACCGTTTACAACTGGCTGCATTAGAACGTATTTACCAAACAGAACAAGCAGAACGTTTATTATTAGAAGGCGTTATGTTGCTTGATCCGGCGCGCTTTGATTTACGTGGCACATTAACTCACGGTAAAGATGTCGTGATTGATACTAACGTTATCATTGAAGGTGATGTGACTTTAGGGAATAACGTTGAAATTGGTACAGGTTGTGTCCTGAAAAACTGTGTGATTGGTGATAACTCGATTATTAGCCCATATACGGTGATCGAGGATGCAAACTTAGCACAAGAGTGTACTGTTGGGCCTTTTGCACGTCTTCGCCCTGGTAGTGAATTAGCGGATAAAGCTCATGTTGGTAACTTTGTTGAGATGAAAAAAGCAAGTTTAGGAGTTGGCTCTAAAGCCGGCCATCTAACTTACTTAGGTGATACTGAAGTAGGCGCTAATGTTAATATTGGTGCAGGTACTATTACTTGTAACTACGATGGTGCGAATAAATTCAAAACAGTTATTGGTGATGATGTCTTTATTGGCTCAGATACCCAATTAGTGGCACCAGTGACTGTTGCTAATGGAGCAACAATTGGTGCGGGAACAACACTCACTAAAAACGTGAATGAAAACGAATTAGTGATCAGTCGAGTTAAGCAAACTCATATCAGTGGATGGAAACGTCCAGTGAAGAAAAAACAATAATTTTAAGATAAGGGCGTATATTTAATTATCGCCCTTTTCTTGTACGCTATTATTCTAAAAACAAAAAAATATCCCCGCTTTCTACAATGGCTTGGGGAATAAGCCAATCAGGTATAAGACATCCAAGTGCGAATAAACGCACAGTTTTAGGAATAACACAATGTGTGGAATAGTAGGTGCAGTTGCACAACGCGATATCGCTGAAATCTTAATTGAAGGCTTACGTCGTTTAGAATACCGCGGTTATGATTCTGCGGGTTTAGCGGTTGTGGATAATGACTGTAAAATGACACGTCTGCGTGAAGCTGGCAAAGTGCAAATGTTGGCTGATGAAGCAGAAAAGACACAAGTGATTGGTGGTACAGGTATTGCTCATACACGTTGGGCAACGCATGGTGAACCTTGTGAAGATAATGCGCATCCTCATGTATCAGGTACGATTGCGGTTGTACATAATGGCATTATCGAAAACTACCAAGAACTGAAAGCAGAATTAATTAAAAAAGGGTATCAGTTTGCCTCTCAAACTGACACTGAAGTAATTGCTCACCTTGTTAACTGGGAACAGCGTCAAGGTGGTACATTACGTGAAGTTGTACAACGCGTTATTCCTCAATTACGTGGTGCTTACGGTACCGTTATTATGGATAGCCGTACACCTGAGTTATTAGTGGCAGCTCGTTCTGGTAGTCCGCTGGTGGTAGGTCTTGGGGTAGGTGAAAACTTCCTTGCTTCTGACCAATTGGCTCTATTACCTGTTACCCGCCGCTTTATCTACCTTGAAGAAGGGGATATTGTTGAAATTACTCGTCGCCACGTTCATGTTTTTGATGTGAATGGCAATGAAGTTAATCGTGATACGATTGAATCAAATGTTCAATACGATGCGGGTGATAAAGGTGTTTACCGTCACTACATGCAAAAAGAGATCTATGAACAACCTCTTGCGATTAAAAACACCCTTGAAGGTCGTTTAAAATCAGAAACTATCGATCTCAGTGAGTTAGGGCCTAAAGCTGAAGAGATCTTATCTAAAGTTGAACATATTCAAATTGTAGCTTGCGGGACTTCTTATAACGCAGGTATGGTTTCTCGTTATTGGTTTGAATCTTTAGCAGGTATTCCTTGTGATGTTGAAATTGCATCAGAATATCGCTACCGCAAACCAGCAACTCGCCGTAATAGCTTACTGATCACATTATCTCAATCAGGTGAAACAGCAGATACATTAGCTGCTTTACGTTTATCTAAAGAGCTAGGTTATTTATCTTCTTTAGCAATTTGTAACGTTGCTGGCTCTTCTTTAGTTCGTGAGTCTGAATTTGTTTTAATGACTAAAGCGGGTGCTGAAATTGGTGTTGCATCGACCAAAGCATTTACAACACAGTTAACCGTTCTATTAATGCTGGTGGCATATATGGGACGTATTAAAGGTGTCGCGACATTAGAACAGGAAGTTTCAACAGCATTACATGCATTGCCAAGCCGCATTGAAAGCATGTTATCGAAAGATAAAGTGATTGAAGCGTTAGCTGAAGACTTCTCAGAAAAAAGCCATGCTTTATTCTTAGGTCGTGGCGACCAATACCCGATTGCGGTAGAAGGTGCATTAAAGCTAAAAGAGATTTCTTATATTCATGCTGAAGCATATGCTGCTGGTGAATTAAAACACGGCCCATTAGCATTAATTGATGCAGATATGCCAGTTATCATCATTGCTCCAAACAATGAATTATTAGAGAAATTAAAATCTAATATCGAAGAAGTTCGGGCACGTGGTGGTTTACTGTATGTGTTTGCTGATCAAGATGCAGGCTTTGAAGAAAACGAAACGATGAAGTTAATTTCACTGCCTCACGTTGAAGAACTGATCGCACCGATTTTCTATACCGTACCATTACAGTTGTTGTCTTATCATGTTGCTTTAATTAAAGGCACAGACGTAGACCAACCTCGTAACTTAGCAAAATCGGTTACGGTTGAATAAAAATTAGCTTTTTATAAATAATTTATTGTTATTTATACTTGAACCCAGTGAGATCTTAACAGATACACTGGGTTTTTTATTATATTTATCATATATCTAGGTCTTTAGATATAAGTAAAATTTATTAAATAAGGCTAATGCTGCTCATTAGCAACAACGTCAATAATAATAATCGTTAATAATGATTAATGAGGTTCGCTTAACTTAAAGAAAAAATAACTAAATAAATCCTCTTATTCAATAAGAACATTTATTTATCTTTTCTAGGAATAAAATATTTAATAATAAAAATAAATTATATTTTATAATTTAAAAAATAGTTACAGTAAATATTTTAATGTACTGTTTATATTGATAATTATGTTTTTTATTTTTATAGGCATTCTGTGTTTTATTTGATCTTTTATTATATCGGTATTTTATTTTATCTATATTAATTTGATTTAAAATGAGATTTTTTTACGTTTTATTTGGTTTTATTTTTCTAATTTCTTATTAAAACAGTCAAGCAATGTTCAGGTTAACTCTCTTATCTCCTCTGATCTCTTATTTAAAAATATATTTCTTTAAATTGCATTTATTGGTTGTTTAATTAATTGTTGTTATGATTTTAAAAAATAGATGCAATCATATTAAATATATGTAAAGTTTAAGGTTGTTTTATTTATTAACAACCAATGAAAATTAAAAATTAATGCTAATGATTGTTACTTAGCGTTTTATTGCAGTTTATAAGCGAGTTCTTTCAGGAGAAATAAAGCTCAAAAGTAAGCTAAGAAAAACTGCAAATTATAATTACAAGAGGTAAGAGAAATGCAAAACACAATTAATTCACAATACAATGAAATGGTTGAATTTTTAAAAGAATTAGTGAACACAGAAAGTGGCTCTTATGATAAAGAGGGCGTTGATGCTGTTGCTAATTTACTTATCCAGCGTTATGAAAAACTCGGTTTTGTTGTTGAAATTTTTAAAAATGACAAACTAGGGAATAACTACCGTTTAGTGCATAAAGAAGCTAAAGATCCACAAATTTTCATTGCTGCTCATCTTGATACAGTTTTCCCTAAAGGAACAGTGGCAGAGCGTCCATTTAGTATCGAAGGTACTCGCGCTTACGGCCCTGGCGTTATTGATATGAAAGCCAGTCATGTTCTGACTTATTACGCGATCAATGCACTGATACAATCAGGCAATAGTGCTTATAAAAATGTTGAAATTTTCCTGAATTGTGATGAAGAGATTGGCTCAAAAACCTCTCGTGGTCTAATTGAACAGTATGCCAAGAATAAATCCTATGCCTTAGTGATGGAGCCAGCTCGTGCTAATGGAGCGATTGTGAGTGCGCGTCGAGGTGTGGGAACTTATGAGCTTTTAATTGAAGGTAAAGCATCTCACTCTGGTATTGCACCAGAAGCGGGAATTAGCGCTATTCAAGAGCTCTCTTATAAAATCCAAGCATTGCACGCACTTTCTCGTCATGATGACGGCCTTTCTGTCAACGTAGGATTAATTTCTGGTGGTACATCAGTTAATACCGTTGCACCTAATGCGTGTGCTGAGATTGACGTTCGTATTTCAACCGATGAGCAAGGTGTTGAAATTGATAAACTTGTAAGAGAAGTATGCAGCAAACCTGTATTAGAAGGAATTAAGCTTACACTTAATGGCGGTATTAATCGCCCTCCTATGGTCAAAACTCCTGAAAGTGGTGCATTAATTGACATGATCAAAGAGCAAGCTCATCTGCTTGGTCTTGATATTGAAGATATTTCAACTGGTGGTGGTTCTGATGCTTCATTTACCGCGGGTGTTGGCACTCCTAGTGTAGATGGCTTAGGCCCTATTGGGGGGTATCAACACAGCGATAAGGAATATATTGATTTGCCTTCATTAACTGAAAGAACGGTGCTATTTGCCAATATTTTAAAGCGCTTGTCTCAATAAGGTGAATGTATGGATAAGAATAAAAAAATAAAGTGGGCTATGCCTGATGCTTTTATTATTATTTTTGGCATCGTTATCTTAGCGGCTATTGCGACTTATTTAATCCCAGCAGGAACTTATGAACGCGAAACAGTAAATGGGCTAAATCGTGTTGTACCGGGTAGTTTTGGTTATGTTGACCAAAATCCAGCTTCATTAATGGATGTTTTTTATGCTATTCCTGTAGGATTAAAGCAGTCAGCGAGTATTATTTTTCTGATCTTTATGATTGGTGGTGCAATTGCTATTTATGATAGAACTCGCTCTATTGATTCAGGGATCAATGCGTTAATTGTCAAAACAAAAGGTAATTATCAAGCACTGATTATTACCGTTGCGTTTATATTTGGAATGCTTTCATCATTAGGATTGGCTGCAAATGCGGTTATTGCTTTTATTCCAATAGGAATAGCCCTTTCGCGTTCGATGAAATTAGATGCCATAACGGGAGTTGCTGTTGTTTACCTAGGATATTATGCAGGAAATGCAGTCGGTGTTTTAGACCCTACTATTTTAGGTACAGCACAAACCTTAGCTGAAGTGCCTTTATTTTCAGGTGTGATTTTTAGAATTGTATTATTCTCAGTTCTGATTGTGGTCACTATTGCTTATATTGTTTGGTATGCAAGACGTATCGCGAATAATCCAGCTAAAAGTTATATGTATGGACTAGCAGCAGATGATCCTGATTATGATGCTAACAAAGATCAAACCGTGGACGGTACTTTCTCTTTAATGCAGAAATTGAGTCTTGTGGTCTTTATTGCATTTATTGGATTGTTTTTATACGGTGCATTTGAATATAAATGGGGAATTGAGCACTTATCTGCCATCTTTATTATGATGAGTGTTGTGGTTGCGGCGATGTTTAAAATTGGCCCTAATGACTATATAAAAACCTTTATGAAAGGCGCTCAATCCTTAGTTTATGGTGCATTAGTCGTCGGTATTGCTAGAGCTGTGATTGTTATTTTAGATGAAGGTCGTGTACTGGATTCTATTGTTCAAGCCACACTCGTTCCATTACAGCAAACCTCTCATTTTTGGGGAGCGCAGTTACTTTATTTCTTTAATTTATTATTCAATTTATTAGTAACATCAGGAACTGGACAAGCTTCTATTGTGATGCCAATTATGGTACCTATCTTAGATATCTTGGATCTCACTCGCCAAACTGGTGTATTGATCCTTAAGTTAGGTGATGGATTTACTAACATTATTACACCAACATCTGGCGTATTAATGGCAGTATTGGCAGTGGGTAAAGTGCCTTGGACTCGTTGGGTTAAATTTGTTTTCCCAATATTGCTCATTTGGACGGTGATTGGTATGGCAGCAATTGGTATCGCAACCGCTATTAGCTATGGCCCTGTCTGATTTATAAAATAAGAAAATTAAAATAGCCGCATATAGTAAGCGGCTATTTTTTTAATTTAATTAATTTGATGCTGAAAACCGAGTAATAATTGCTCTAACCCAAATTCGAAACGGCTTGTAAAATCATCGGCAAAAAGCACATCTCTTGCTTGCCAAGTTTGAGGGAATTTATCTTGGACTAATTGCTCAAATGCTTCTCTTTTATTCATTAATTCTACTTTTTCAATGAGCATAACGGATTGTTGTTCAATACAACATCCTAAAATAAAATAGAGTAACGCCATTGTCATCTTGCTGGCTAATTGAGCAGAAGCACCTGACTGCATAATTGCATTAATAAAAGTATTATTTATACGTAATACATTTTCAGAAATGACATAAGTACCTGCAAATACTCTTGCTCCGTCTCGATGAAGTAAAAATGCGTTTCTTAAATCACCAGAAAGACGTGCTATATCTTTTTTCCAATCATTATGAAATTCAAAATCTATAGCAACATCGCTGACTATTCTATCCGCGATCCCTTCAATTAACGTCTGTTTGTTATCAAAGTGCCAATAGAGAGAGGCTGCTTTTATCTGTAAAGCATCCGCTAGTTTACGCATTGTTAAGCCTTCAATACCTTCTGTTTCTAGTAATGTAAGGGCGGTATCCAATACTTTCAGCCGTTCAATTTTAGGTGTTTTCATAAATAATTCTCATTTTCTTCTTTTCTATCTAACAATGTTAGTTTACCATATTTACACAACCTAACAATGTTAGATTGAGGGTTGAGTGAGTGGAAATATCGTTATTTGGGAATGAAATATGAATAATATGCCATCAAGAAAAGAAAAAATAACAGAATTTATAATGACTTATACTCCTTGGATTGCTGTCATTTTAGTTATTGTATTGATTACAACTGCAACGTTAGATTGGGATAAATGGTGGAGTGATGCACGATATCAATCCACTGATAATGCCTACATAAAAACAGACCCTACAATATTAAAATCAAGAATGACGGGATTTATTTCTGAAATAAAAAAGGAGGATTATCAGTTTGTGAAACAAGGAGATATTATTGCTTTTATCAATAATAACGAACAGTTACTTAGTAAAGAGGCTGCTATTGCTGAGTTTAAAAAAGCACAATTACAGCTTAATAATTTAAAAGAAGAGATAAAAGCGTCTGAACTTAATATCGAAACTTTACATAATCGCTATGAAGCGACTGTCATTGATGTCGCTCAAGCGAAAAGAAATCCTTTATTACGAAAAGATTTGATTCGAAGTGGGGCTATAACTCAACAAAATTACCTTGACGCTCAATCTGATTTACAACGTTTAATAAAATTACAAAGCGCAGCTAAAAATGAATGGGAGCAAGCTAAACAATCATTGGTATTACTTAAAGCTCAAGAAGAAATACGTCTAACAGAAAAAAATATTGCTCAAACACGTTATCAACAAACAGAAACAGAACTTACTTATACAAGAATAGAAGCCCCTTTTGATGCTCAGTTAAATAAAATAAAAGTCAATCTTGGTAGTTTAGTTACACCTGGCACAGAAATCGTCACACTGACTCCTTTAAATCATATTTACATCATTGCGAATTTAAAAGAGACACAGATAAAAAAAATTCTTCCTGAACAAACTGTTTCTATCAATATAGATGCTTTTCCTAATGAAACATATCAAGGAAAAGTTCGTTATATTGGCGCGCAAAGTAGTGGCGAATCGGCACTAATTCCTGCCGATAATACGAGTGGCAATTTCACTAAAGTTGTTCAACGTATTCCTGTTTACATCACTTTTGATAGTAATAATAAATTATTAGCTAAATTGCGTGCTGGTATGTCTGCCGAGGTAAAAATAGACACAGAAAGCTTATCTATAGAGGAGGTTGATAATGACGCTTAATTTCTTGTCAGGAGCACAAGAAAACAGACCTTTATTTATAGTATTTTCTGTTTTTCTTGGTGCGATTTTATCTACGCTATTTATTCGTATGTTTTCTATGTCTTTAGCTGATTTACGCGGTATTTTTGCTCTAGATATAGTGCAAGGTTCTTGGCTAAACGTAGCAATTAATTCTGCTCAGTTAATCAGTATGACATTAGTACCTTGGTTTATGGTGATTTATGGTGCTGAGAAAATATTAATTAGCTCAAGCTTGTTATTTTTTTTCTGTTGTATTTTGGTCTCTAGTAGTGGTGATTTTATTGGGCTACCTTTTTTATTAATACTGCATTTTTTGATTGGTTTTTGTTTGGGAGTCTATTTGCCAATGACAATATCTTTGGCATTAAGAAGTTTAAATCCTAATGTTTGGCTAATCGTTATGGCGGCTTATAGCCTACGAGTTTCAGTCGGAATGGATGCAGGAGTAGGAATATCTGGTTCAATATTCGAAATATTAAATTGGCGCTGGCTCTATTGGATTTCAATGTTATTTTCGTTAGCTATTATGTTTTTTGCTTGGCGTGGAATGCCAATTACACCTATCAATAAAGAGCAACTTGCACAAAGTGATTGGGGAGGAATGACATTAAAATGTCTAGGTTTAACTCTATTATATATTAGTGTTATTCAAGGTGAATTACTTGGATGGTGGGATTCAGGACTAATTATTTCTTGTTTACTTGGTAGCGCTATTTTAATACTTACTTTTATTATTAGAGCTGTAACTTATAGCAAAAGTTTTGGATATTTAAATTGGCTTACAAATTATAATTTAAGGGTCTGTTTTGTCATTGCTTGTTTATACGGTTTTTTAATGTTGCCTAATTCATTATTAGTGCCTTCTTTTTTGAGTATTGTTGCAGGCTTTAAAGCACAACAAATAGGAGAAATAAGCAATGTTGGTTTTATTACCTATCTTCTTTGTAGTCCTCTAGCCATTATTATCGCACGTCGGCTAGAACCTCGTTTAGTGGTGATGATCGGAATTACTATTATTGGTGTTTCTTGTTTACTTGGTCATCAAATTACTTATCAGTGGAGATCGGACGATTTCTTTTTGCTTATTGTGGTACAAGCTATTGGAGAATGTATTTTATTAATTGGTTTAATTGCTTCATTTGTGACCAATATTAAACCCAGTGAAGCGTTGCATCTTGGGGCTTATATTTCAATAGCAAGAGTATTAATGCCAGCGCTAGCTGGGGCCTTAATGAATACGTATTTAAGAATATCTTATGATACACATCAAGGGTCATTAAGGGGTTATGTGCAAACAGGGGAGCAAAAACTATTAGGAAAGGGGCTTGATAACGTTCAAGATGTCATGGCTTTAATAACAAGAGAGTCTCATGTTGCATCCTTTATAGATGGATTTCATTTAATAACATGGTTTGTTGTTTTAGGATTGATTTGTCTATTTTTTTTAAAACCTTCACCTGCTAATCCTATTGTGCCAACATTATTTACTATTCAAAAATAAAACTCTGCCTGCAATCGATAACAGGCAGAGGAAAATAGCACTATCGGAGAGATATATCGCTATTAAAACAACATACAGTAAAAATAAAACTAACTAAGAAAAATAAGTAAAAAAACTAGTTGTAAGACTTAAATAAAGATTGGTTACCTGATTTATCAAAAGCGATAACTTGGTAAGGCTCTTTATAATCACCGGCATACATACCTAAACTTCCCGCAGGCATTCCCCCAACAGCAATACCGGATTTAGATTTATCCACTAAGTCGATATTTTTTAAGCTATCAACCGGGATATGTCCGACTAAGTCTTTACCTTGATAAGTCGCAAAGTGGCAACTTAATAAATTATTAGGTACACCTGCTTGTTGGTACTTTTCCATTAATTGTGTTTCTGAAACGATATTCACTTTAACGTTAAAGCCAGCTTCTTTTACACCATCAGCCCATAGAGTACAGCATCCACAACTCTCTGTTTTATAAACCTCAACAACATTATGGTTAGAAGCATAAGCTGTACTTGTAAAAGCAGAGATTGCAATGATAGAAGGCAGTAATAACTTTTTCATTGTTAATTCCTTTCATTAAGTTGATAGACGAAACAATAATCTTTCCCCCTACTGGAAGGTCAATTTAATTAAGGTATAAACGCGTAGAGTTTTGTAAAAAAATATTTATAGAAAACAAAGGTATAAATAATATTTTATTTATCTTTTTTTGATGTTTTTCGAGAATATGACTTGATATAAGTAGAAAAAAAGCCTGCATAGCAGGCTTAAAATGGAGAAAACAGGGTAAACGTAGAGTAGTTAGGATGTAAACGACTATGAGGGTATCTCATGAGTTAAATCACCTCTTGCGAAGAGTGGTTGTGCTTTAACTGGTAATAACTATAAACCTAAACTTAGCTTGAGGTTAAAGCGGAGAAATTTGTATAAAGGATCCAATTTTATTGATTAAACTAAAATATAAAAAAGTAAAAAAGTAAAAAAGTAAAAAAGTAAAAAAGTAAAAAATAAAAAGCTAATATATTTCAATATATTAGCTTTTATAATAATCAGGATAATTTTAATTTAAAGACAAATTATTTGATAATGGTAATTTGTTTTACGTCGATCTCTGTACTTGTCCACTCTTTATCAACTTTACCTTCAATTCTGACCGTATTCTCAGGTGTGACTGTTTGTCCGCGCCATCTTTTATTATCAATATCTACATTGATACCGCCGGTGCTATCTTCAAAAATATACAGCTCATCGCCAATTTTTTTGGTAATTTTGCCCGTTAAGATAACCCAAGTGTCATCGGAAAGATCTTTTGCTTTAGCAACAGTCGTTTCACTAATAGAAGGGCCTTTAAATCCACCTTGTTCAATAGTGGATGCTTGAATAGAGCCTTGAAAACCACCTTCATGTGTTGTACTTGCTTGAGATGCAAAAGCCAAAGTACTACCGATTAATAATACAAGTATTTTTTTCATAACAAGCTCGCTTATAGGTTAATAATTCAACTAATTAATGTATTAGATTTTATTTCATTTCTATGTATAAAACTGCATGTTAAGGTAAATTTAAGTATTAATGTATCAACTGATTGATATTAACCTTTAAATTATAGACCTTTATTTTTAATTGTTCTTTTTGGTGATATAAGCATCTATCACTAAATACTTCTTTTCTTTAAGTTAAATCCACTAGTTATTTCCCCTTGGGATCAGTGCTAGCAGTTATTCAAAAATATACCCTTTGGGATCATTGTTTTTAGACCTATTACCTCTTATCATCCAGCGCCTTCAAATTTTTTTTAATTTTCCCCTATTATTTTTAGAGGTTTTAGGTTTTATGACTAACGAACGCATTGCCAATCCGGGTCCATTAGGTTTAATGGGTTTTGGTATGACAACGATTTTGTTGAACATACATAATGCCGGTTTTTTCCCTGTAGTCTCAGTCATTATGAGTATGGGAATTTTTTATGGTGGGATCGCTCAAGTTATTGCTGGAATTTTTGAGTTCAAAAAAGGCAACACTTTTGGCGCCACTGCATTTACCTCTTACGGCTTCTTTTGGATAACATTGGTTGGAATTTGGTTATTACCAGTGATGGGTTTAAGCGAGCCAACAACACCTCTCTTTTTAGGTGTGTTTTTAGCGTTATGGGGAATTTTTACCTTTTTCATGTTTATTGGCACGTTAAAAGCTAATAGAGCGCTACAGTTTGTCTTTTTAAGTCTGACAGTTTTATTTGCTTTACTGGCGATAGGAAATATCACTGGCAATGCGCTGATTTTAAAAATTGCAGGTTTTGAAGGTATTATTTGTGGTGCCAGTGCTTTTTATCTTGCAATGGCTGAAGTATTAAATGAGATGTATGGCAGAACAGTACTGCCAATTGGTCATAAGTAACCGTTTTATAGAGAAGTGGCTATTTAGCCACTTCTACTACTTGGCTTTTACGGCGAATTAGCTTTCTTGCACACCATGCATAAAGTAACCCTGCAACAACACCTGAAATATGTGATTCTGTTGATACACCTAATTGTCCTGGGATTAATCCGTAGGCCATTGATCCATAATAGAATAAAACAAAGAGTGCGATCACGATATCGATGATTTTACGTCGAGTAAAAGCGTGGGCAATAAGCAAAGACCATAATCCAAAAATCCATCCACTTGCACCAACATGAATGGCACTTCGCCCAAAAATCCAAACTAATAAACCACTTACGATAATAATAAATATACTTGATAACACATATTCTCGTAGAGATTGTGTCATAGATAAAAAGCTAAGAATAAGAAGAGGGAGTAGATTACTAAATAGATGAGACCAAGATCCATGAATAAAAGGCGCGATAAAAATACCAATTAAACCTTCACCTGTTCTTGGAATAATACCCCATTGAAGAAGAGAGATGGGGAGTAGTGAGTTAATAAGTTGAAGTAAGACCAATGTGATAGTTAACCCACCAAGAAAAGTGAGTCTTTTTCTAAACCAAATCTTATCCATAACGATAGCCTTAATAATGTGATGGCGCTGATAAAACACTATAAGCTATAAATAGAAGAGCCTTTAATAAAAGAAGAAAGACTCTTTTTTATTTATCAGTCTAATAAATTAAGGCAAGCAGCTCCACGAGCGCCACCTGCATCACCATGACGTGCTTTTTCTATTAATGGAATTTGTGCATTTCCATAAACACAGTGTGAGAGATATTCAGGTAATAGCTCATACAGTGCGTTAAATTGAGATAATCCACCACCAATAACAATTAAATGTGGATCCAGTACAGTAAGAATATTGCTAAGGTAAATCGCAAGTACTTTCATATAGCGATCAACATGTTCTTGAGTTTTTTTATCGCCTGCATAATATTGCTCAACAATATCAACTGCTCTTTGTGGGGCATCATTGAAGGCTTTATACATGCGTTCAAAACCACGGCCCGATAAATAGGTTTCAAAACATGCTTTTTTACCACAACCACAAATAATTTTTGGCATCGTTTCGCCGATCACGTTATCTGCATCTACATTCAGATTCATATGACCGATTTCACCAGCAATCCCATTCTTACCAGACAATACTTTGCCATCAATAACAAATCCGCCGCCCACTCCCGTGCCTAATATAAGACCTAATACAGAAGGGTAATGACGAAACTCAGGATCCCAAGCTTCTGATAAGGCAAAGCAGTTAGCATCATTTTCGACTTTAACGGGTCTATTGAGTATATGTGTGAGATCGTGAACCATAGGTTTGTATTTAGCTGCCGGAACATTAGTGGTAAACACTGTTCCTTCTTTAGCATTCACAATACCAGGAACACCCACACCGACTTTTCCCTTACAACCTAGTTCATTGTCAGCTTCTAAAGTCAGTTCCTTAAAAACATTCAATAGTGCCTGATAGTCATTTTTAGGTGTAGGAACACGTTTTTGCCATACTTGAGTTAAATTTTTATCAAAAACGGCAAGCTCAATTTTTGTGCCGCCCATATCAAAACCATAATACATATCAGTCTCTTAATTATTCTGTAAATATTATTTATAGCAACGACAAGATTGTGTCGTTGCGTGGCCATTTCTATTTCAGTCAATACTTAAGTTATCTCTACTGCTTATATACACTAGGTTAAAGAAGAACAGTGATTGGTGACAGTTGAGTTTTCTTTATCTATTGATTACTACCTTCAGTCAAAACACTACGTACTTTCATTAGAGCAAAGCCTAATAAATTTAATCCATTCCAAAGAAGAGGATTATTAATTTCGTTATCCTGCTCACTTAAACCGACTCCCCATATTTTATCAACGGGGCTTGCCTCAACAAGCACACGATTGCCTGTTGAAATCAGAAATTTACCGAGTTCTTCATTTTGGGAAAATTTAGCGATATTGGCACGAATAACAATATCCATACGGTGTTGTTCCCAAATGTTTTGGTCAAATCCTTTTACTTCTCTACCTAATGCTTTTGCTGAACCTGGGTTAGAGGTGGTAATTATGCGCTCTCTGACTTCTATATCATTAAATAACCTTGCTTTTTCAGCCATCATATAGTGCTCAGCGCTGGCATAACGTACTTCATCTAATGTAAAAGGTGCTGGATACCATTGGCTAAAGCAACTTTTTGCTATGTCATTACCTTTACTTTTGTGTCCCCAAAAGTAAACGAATTTTATTTTCTTGCCAGTGCGAAATTCTTTTTTTAATTGTTCTAAATCCATCTTTTTTTCCGTTATGTTGAATACTCCTAATTCACTTAATAAAGATAGCATAGAAGTAAAGAAGGATAGAGTGCCTTTTTGCTATTCTGTGAATAGGTGAAGCGATTCCGCTATTTTAAATTATTTGTATTAAATTATTCTTAATTTGATTGGTTTTTGTTAAATGATAAAAAAAATAGAACTTAGTTTCTTAGGATTACTCTTAAAAAACTTCATGTAAAAAATATCTTTATTTATATGCTTACATAAAAAGATAATCTTAAAATGATATTACTTACCTAGTAGAAAGGTGTAGTTAATTAAGTATTCTTAATATAAAAAAGCGTAAATATCGGTATTTATACTAATTATTGGTATTTATAACTAAATTTATACTTATTATATTTTAAATTCAATAACTTATGATAATTGGTATCCTTTTTTTCATTGTTACATTTATTGTTTGAACTACATCACGCTTGTATGTTTGTTAAGCTAAGTTAACAATATCATTTTATAGGTAAAATATCGCTTAAGTTAATTATTCTGGAATACAGGTTATTCTTAGCGGTATTTACTATAAGTAAAAAATAAAACTCATCATAGAACGATAATCTATTTTTGTCTTTTATTTGGAGGTTTTTTCCTAAAACTTAACCAAAGCTGATGTATTTTATTTTCTCTTAATAAAATGAAACGGTCGTAATATGACAAAAAGCAATAAACTCACTTTTTAGGTGTAAAAAAGAAATCTATTTTGATGATGATCAATATGAATAAATAATGTTTTCTATTTTAAATTATTATTTTTTAGTCTTTTTTAGAATAGAATAAAGAGAGTTTATTAAAATTGATCTTGTTGGGTTCTTTTATTTTTAGAAGAAATAATATCAATAAATAATTATTTTAGAATTTTATTTTTATAAAATTTATACAAATTGTTATTAGTTAACTCTAGTTATTATCTGGTTTTTAAACTTGTTTTTTTAGGTGAAAAAGATGCTGTTTTTGGTAGTGATAATAAATATTAAATTAAGTAAAAATACCCATTTTTATAAAGTAAAAATGAGTACCTTTTTACTTTTTACACTTTTTTTGATGTTGTCTTTTTCATTAAAATAATTATACAATTTAATTTAAATAATCATTGCTCCTAATCGGATGATGCTTATTTGTAATTAAATAAATCGATAATTATAAGATTGTTTTACCCTACATAGTTGATGTTCATTAATTGATGATTTAATGAGAGTTTAAATATGAATTTATAAAGATATATTTTTAACTTGTTGTGAAAATTATCTATAAGGTTCTCTCTTCCTTATTTTGGATGAGCATCAAATTATTGAACAAGGTTTAGAGTACTGTTATTAAAGGGGCCACACTATGTATGATGATATTAGTAACCTAAAAGATAAGTTTCAGGAAGATGCCTTTGCTTTTCAGGAGTTTTCTTCCTCTACAATACAAGATGTTGATAATAAAATAGAAGCAGTAGTTATAAATAAAGAAGATAATAATAAAATTAGTAATTTAAGTAATAATACGTTTTCTGAAACTTCACTTGTTGTGAAAAACGAACCAAAACAGCCTGTTACTTCATCGTCTATCCCTTCTTATCACCAGGATGCTTTAGTTGTTAAAGCAAAGAAAGACAATTTAATTAAGAGTAAGCAAAATTTGTTAGCAGATAATAAAATATTTGATAGCAAAGAAACGGATAGAGCTCATGCTCATGAAAATATATCATTAAAAGATATATTGTCATTTATTGCCTCTGTCTAATCTAAATAAGCAAGACTCTTTGTGTAAATAAATAATATTGACTGGTGTCAATCTTTAGCCATTGTTATTTTATTTTTTAAGATAGGTTTATTTCTTTTCGATATTTATTAATGTCGATGGGGTGCCTTTGTCTTAAGAAAAGATCTATGGCGATGACAAAGGTATGGGTTTATGAATAAAATATTTAAAACATTAATTACGGCTTTTCTATTGATAACAATGTTTTCACTCATTGTTATGCCAATGAGCGCCGAACAACAATATATATTCGGTATTATCAATATATTGCTGTTATTTGTTATCGGTTTTAAAAAATCAAAAAAACGATTGTTAACAATGGTTTTTATTTCATTGTTGATGTCAACGCGTTATCTCTACTGGCGTGCAACAAATACCTTAAATTTTAATACAACTATCGAGGCTGTTTTAGGTAGTGGTTTATTTATGGCTGAAATTTATTCTTGGATAATATTAGTCCTAGGATATTTCCAAACATCATGGCCATTAAATAGAAAAATAGCACCTTTACCTAAAGATATTTCTCAATGGCCTACTGTTGATATTTATATTCCAACTTATAACGAAAGTTTGGATGTAGTACGTGATACCGTCTTAGCTGCACAAGCTATCGATTATCCACAAGATAAAATGAAAGTTTATATATTGGATGATGGTAGCCGTGAAGAATTTAAACAATTCGCTGGTGATGTTGGTGTAACTTACATTGAACGTGAAGTTCATGATCACGCAAAAGCGGGTAACTTAAATCATGCGATGGGATTAACAGACGGTGAGCTAATTTGCGTTTTTGACTGTGACCACATCTCAACACGTATTTTCTTGCAGGCAACTGTCGGCAGTTTCCTTGAAGATCCAAAATTAGCGCTGATCCAAACTCCACACTATTTCTACTCACCAGACCCATTTGAACGTAACTTAAGTGCGGCTAAAGATGCACCGCATGAAGGCGCACTTTTCTATGGCCCAGTTCAACGTGGTAATGATAACTGGAATGCGACATTCTTCTGTGGTTCATGTGCTGTTATGCGTCGTAGTGCCCTTGAAGAAATCGGTGGTATCGCTGTTGAAACGGTAACTGAAGATGCACACACCGCACTTAAATTACAACGTTTAGGTTGGAACTCTGCATTTATTGATATTCCTTTAGCTGCCGGCCTTGCAACAGAACGTTTAGCATTACACGTTAACCAACGTATCCGTTGGGCGAGAGGAATGACACAGATATTCCGCGTTGATAACCCAATGTTAGGTCGTGGTTTAACATTTCCTCAGCGTTTATGTTATCTCAATGCCATGCTCCATTTTCAGTACGGTTTACCTCGTATCATCTTTTTGACTGCACCGTTACTGTTTATGTTATTTAACCTAAATATTATCGCTTCATCCGCTAGCATGATATTTGCCTATGCGTTACCACACTTAATCATGTCGGTTTATGTAAACTCGAAAAATATCGGTAAATACCGTTACTCTTTCTGGGGTGAAATTTATGAAACCGTCATGGCATTTAGTTTGGTATTACCTACTTTACTAAGCTTAGTTTCACCAAAATTAGGTAAATTTAACGTAACAGATAAAGGTGATTTGCTTGATAAAAGCTATATGGATTACCTCACTGTACGTCCATTAATTATTACTGCACTTCTTTTGGTTACTGGGATTTCATGGGTTGTTATCCGTTACCTATTAAATGACTTCCAAGGTATTGACCCACTGGTTATTGTTTTAAACCTTTCTTGGGCAACTTACAGTTTATTTATCATTCTTGCTTCTATTGCCGTAGGTAAAGAGACTCGACAAATTCGTAAGCATACACGGATCAATGCATCTCTCCCTATTACCTTACATTTTGATGATGGTGCTGAGTTAACGACAACCACGGAAGATATTTCAATGGGAGGTGTTCGCCTCGCTGTGAATAAGATGTCTGAACTTCGCCAACGTAATGTCACTTCAATCACTCTGAATGTACAACGAGATGAAGTTACTGTTCCTGTTGATATGGTGAGTTTAGAAAGCAATCAACTACGTCTTGAATTCTTGCCTATTGATTTAAATCTTCGCCGTAAATTAGTGCGTATTGTCTTTGGTCGTGCTGATGCATGGATCCATCAAGCGGATTATAAAGACAAACCATTTAAAGAATTGGCAGGCATTACGCGTTGTATCTTTGAGTTGTTCTTTGGTCGTCGCCAAAAAGTGAAAGCACCAGCAACAAGAGCGAAAGCAAAAGCAAAAGCCTCACTCTCTGTGCAATCTATTAACGGGGATGACTAAGCATGAAAAAGAAACTGACATTAATGCTAAGCCTAACGGCGATGGCGATCGCAAGTATTAATCTTTCTCAAGCAGATACCGGAATGTTAGAGCTAGGAGGGGAGCTTTTACCTGATCCAACTTCTTATACACATTCGCCAGTGCAACAAAATGCGAATAACCCGATCCAATTTGAAAAGGGTGTATTGTCTGAAGCGCGTAATATCGAAGAGCAATTAACATTGGCACAGATGGGAAATCCATCACCTATTGTGTTATCAGGAAGAAAATTACTTTCTGGTGTGACGTTTAATATGGCAAACGATTTATTTATTGATAACGCCACATTAACGATGAAAGTGAAAGCGTCTCAAGGATTAATTCAATCTGATCAAACACTTCACTTAATGCTAAATGGTCAACCTATGGGATTTCTACCTTTAGAAGAAGGTGGGCAAGAGCATGAATATGTTTTAGAAATCCCTGAAATGATGCTGACGAATGTAAATAACCTCAGTTTTCGTTTAGCCAATCGTGATGCATTGGATGAAAATCAATGTATTCCTCCATTGGCTGAAGGATTAAGTCTGGTTATTTCACCAGATTCATCATTAGATTATCGAGGTCGCTGGATTAATGGCGGGTATAGTCTGGAACGATTGCCCCTACCGTTCTTTGACCCTGACAGAATGACGGCGACCTCGTTACCTATCATATTGTCAGATAAACCTGACCATGCAGAGGTAACAACAGCAGCCATTGCTGCATCATGGTTTGGCAGTTTTAGCCACGATATTAAGCAAGTTGATTTACCTGTTTTAATGAATCAGTTACCTGAAAGTGATGGTATTTTAGTCGGTTATTCAGGACAGACTATTGCGGGTATTACACTACCTTCAGGAAATAGTGGGCAATTAACCATTGTTGATAACCCGGTCGATCCTGTTTTCAAATTATTACTGATCAGTGGTGATAATGAGAAATCTCTTCGCCAAGCAGTATGGGCGTTAAACAACGGTAAATTGCCACAAAACGATCACTTAGTGGTGCCTTCTCAAGCGCTTGCTATGCGTAAAGATTATGATGCACCTCGTTGGTTAAATACCAACAAACCTGTTCCGTTAAGTCAAATTGCTAATGGTAGTGATGACTTCTTGCGTCAAGGTATTAATCATGCACCGAACCAGTTTTCGTTTCGTGTCTCTCCCGATCTCTTTTGGTGGGATGGTGATGCGTTACCTTTAGATTTGAAATATGTTTTCCCTCATTCGGATAAACTAAATAGTCGTCGCTCTTCATTGATTGCTTCTTTGAATAACCAATTCTTAGGTGCATTGTATCCGTCGCGTTCAGAACCTTTAGGTATGTTAAGACAATGGTTGGGAATGGAGAGTGAACAGCAAAATAGCACGCTCTATTTAAATCCTCGTCAGATCTACAGTCAGAATCAATTGCAGTTTTATTTTGACTTACGTGAACCTGAGGATGCTCCTTGTATTTTAACGGATGGCAGTAGCTTAATTAGCCAAATTGATCCGCAATCAACGCTGCAATTTAAAAATACTTGGCACTATTCAAGAATGCCGAACCTAGCTTATTTTTCAGGGGCATCATTCCCATTTAGTCGCCGTGCGGATTTTTCACAAACCACTCTGCTATTACCTGAAAATCCAACAATCGAAGAGCTCTATACCTTAGTGAACTTAATGGCGAGATCAGGTTATGCCACCGGTACACCAGTTTCTCATGCATCAGTTTTCTTAGGTGCCAAAGAGTTTGAGAAAAATAACCTCTCTCAACACGATGTGTTAGCGATTGGTTCATTAAGTAGTGAAGGTTTTTTACCCTCTCGTTTTTCACAACAAACGTTCTCATTTTTAAATAAAAACGTTGAAGTCAAACCGCAATCATTAATTGATAAAGCAAAAGGTTGGATAGCTGGCGATTATTTATCTCAAAGTGGTGATGCTGCAAGTTACTTATCTTCAGTGAAAGATTGGCGTGGCATGATCAGTTTTATCTCACCTTGGGCAAGCGATAGGGTTGTCGTATTAGTCACTGCTAAAGGTAATGATTCGATAAAAAACATTATCAATGATTTAAATTTAGCTCAAATAAATGCAGCGATTAAAGGCGATATCACACTTATTAGTGGTAAAGATACCGTAAAAAGCTTTCATTTAGGTGAACACTTCTCACAAGGTGACTTACCTTTCTTACAGCAATTCCTTTGGTATAGCTCTAGACACGTCTATTTGCTGGGGCTTTTAGCGGTTGGTTTTTGTGCGTTGACGGGCTTCGTGACTTATTACTGGTTACAACGTCGTTCAATTCGTCGTTTACATCAGATATCACAGCATCGTTCAGACAAATAAGGGGGAATATGAGATGAAAAATCACGCACTTAATATCATCGTTAAAGTCATCTATGCAGGTTGCATTCTAGGGGCTTCAAGCCAAGTACAAGCAACTGCAGTTGAGGCAAATACAGCAGCAACTGATCCTAATATCGTCAGTTCTCTTATTGAACAAGCTAATTATTGGCATGGTAGAGCGCACGATGAGCGAGCAGTAGAAGCACTGCAAAAAGTACTGATTATGGAAAGCAATAATCAGGATGCACTGTATTTAATGGCGTTCTTTACTGCGCAACAAGGTAATGAAAAACAAGCAACTTATTGGCGAGAAAAACTTGCGCAAATTGCACCGCAAGATCCACGAATTGAAGGATTAAAAAACATCCGATCATCACAATTTAGTGAACAACAATTAGGATATGCCAGAGAGTTAGCGAAAAAAGGGCAACACGAAGAAGCGATAAAAGCGTACCAACGTTTATTTGTAAGCAGTGAGCCACCTGAAACACTGGCGTTAGAATATTATCAAACGATGGCAGGTGTACCCGCATTGTTGCCTCAAGCCATTACGGGATTAAAGCAACGTGCTGCATTGATGCCTGATAATAAAGAAACGCAAAAAGCATTGGGATTAACATTAACTTATAACGAAGAGACTCGTCGTGAAGGGATAACTATTTTAGGTAAAATTTCAGGTGATGAGTCAGCCAAAAAAGGTCTGCGTCAAGCATTGTTATGGTTGAATGTTCGTCCTGATGATGACGTGTTATATAAAACCTATTTGCAAGCAAACCCGAACGATAAAGCGGTGGCAGAGCATTTCCAAGGCGCTATTCAAGGTAATGCACGCCAAGCCGGTTATACCGCATTAAACAAAGGTAAATTGAAAGAAGCTGAAGGTTATTTCAAACAAGCTTTAGCGTCAGATAACAATGATGCGCAAGCCTTAGCGGGTTTAGGTTATATCGCATTACGTTCAGGTGATTTAACCACAGGTCAGCGTTTATTAAATCAAGCTGCGCAATCGGGTGGTGAACAAGGTAGTAAATGGAAGCAACAAGCGGAAGATGCGGGTTTTTATGCGCAATTACGCAGCGCACAACAACGCGCTAAACAAGGAAATATTCAACAAGCTATCGAACAATTAGCTCCATTAACCAATGCTTCAGGTGAAAAAGGGTTATCTGCCAATTTATTACAAGCTGACTTATTGCGGAAACAAGGTAATTTACCTGCTGCTCACCAATTGCTGTCAGGGCTTTATCAGCAAAATAGCCGTAATGAAAAAGTGATTTCTGCTTATTACTATTTATTAGTTCAGGAAGGACAGAATACGAAAGCAGAACAATTACTGGCTCAACAATCGGCTTCTTTGCGTCAAAAATTAACTGCGAATACCGATCCTTCTGAGAAATTACGCCGTGAAGCACAAAAAGCGTTAGAAAATGGTAATCGTGTTCAAGCAAGACAATTACTTTTACAAGCACAGCGTAAAAACCCGCAAAATAACTGGGTTTACCTTGATTTAGCACGCCTAATGACGGCTGATGGCGACAGTATTGGCGCAAAAAATATTATTTCACAGCTACAAAACCGCAGAACAAGAGATTCTGATTATGTGGCATCTCTGTTTTATGTTGAGCAAAAAGAGTGGGATAAAGTTTTTAACTTACTCAGTAGCCATAATCAACAAACTGAAGCTGAGAAAGAGCTATTACAGCGTGCTCGTTTCCATCGCCAACTTGCGCAAGCTGACCATTATCGTCAGGCTGGAAACCTTGTAGCAATGCGTAATATTTTACGTCCATTAATTAATCAAGTCGCTGATTATCCAAATGATGTGGGTGAATTAGCAGAGAAATTGGTTAACAGTGGACTAAACGATGAAGCGTTGCAATTAGTTGAAAGTGATATTGCAAAAGGCACTAAAGGCTCAGTAGGTAACTACGTAGGCCACATCAACGTTCTCAATGAGTTAGGTCATTATACACAAGCATCTAGCTTGATTAATGATCCTGCTTTACAGCAAGAAACACCCATTGTTGAGAAAAAACGTTTAGAAGTTGCTACTAAAGTTGCGCAAGCTGATAGCTTACGTGAAAAAGGCGAAATTAAAGCAGCTTACGACACGTTAGTCGTTGCTTTAAAAGTATCACCTAATGATCCTGATTTATTAATGGCATTAAGTCGTGTTTATTTAGCGCAATCAATGCCTGAACAATCAAATAAAATTCTTTCTTACTTAGAAAAAGAGCAAGGAAAAGATAGCAAATTAATCCAAGCTCAAATTGAAGTGGCATTAGCTCAGAAAGATGGAAGAAAAGCACAGCAGTTGTTGCAGCAAATTCCTTCATCTTCACAACCGGCTTATTTATTACAAGCTGCACAAATTGCGCAATTAAATGGTGAAAATCGTAAAGCATTAACATTATTGCGTAGTGCGCAATGGCAAAACAGTGATAGCACATTGAAAACTTCAGCAGGCCAATTAAAAGCATTAGGTGACAGTGATAATGCCACGATTGCGGGGTCTATTTATGAACGTAAAGAGATGGCATCGGTTCAACGTTCTATTCGTGAGCTAGAAGAGAAAGTCTCACCTTGGGTACAAGGCGGTGTAGCTATACGTCATCGTAATGGTGATAAAGGATTATCTAACGTCACTGAAATTTCAGCACCAATGAGTATTTCAAGTGTACCTGGTGAAGAGTTCCGTTGGGAATTTAGTGTTAACCCAGTTTCGATGACAAGTGGTTCGGTTTCGGGAGAAAGAGCTAACCGCTTTGGTACTGGCCAGCTTCAACATGCTGAACGCTTTGCTAAGAATAGCGATAACCATGATGAGAAAAACAAAATTAATGCTGATGAAGCAGGTAGCCAACGTGCTTCTGGTGTTGAATTAGGACTGCGTTTATCAGACAAGGATGTCAGCTTCGATGTTGGCTCAACACCATTAGGTAAAGATACGGCAACGGTTGTCGGTGGTCTCACATATTCACCTCAAATTAGCCAAAATGGACAATTAACACTGACCGCAGAGCGCAGGGCCATAAAAGATAGTCTACTTTCTTATATGGGGCGTACTGATCCAATGACTGGCGAAAGTTGGGGCCGTGTAACTCGTAACGGCGCTAAAGTTCAATATGCTTGGGATGATGGAAAAATTGGGGCTTATGCTGGTGGTGGCTTCTATAACTACGAAGGTAAAAGTGTTGCGAGTAATGATGAAGTGAAAGCGTGGATTGGCTCTTATGCTAAATTCTATAAAGATGATCAACAAGAAGTAAAAGCAGGTGTGCATGTTGATTATATGAACTTTAGAAATAACCAAAACTACTTCTCTCTAGGACACGGTGGTTACTTTAGTCCACAAGACTATGTGTCTGTTTCATTGCCTGTTGCTTATACCCGCCGTTTTGAAAAAGGTGAAGTCTCACTAAATGGTGCAATAGGGATACAAAGTTATAAACAAAAAGGCAGCGATTATTTCCCTACACATGGTTATATGCAAAATGCATTAAATAAAAAGAATGCGAGCGATCCTCGTATTAAATCTCAGTACGAAGAAGAAGACGAAACGAATTTTACTTACAGATTAGGTTTAGACGCGAAATATTATTTAAACAAAGAAACCGAGTTAGGTGTCAGCTTATCGCATGATACATCGGGTGATTATGCTGAAGATAATATGTGGTTACATTTAAAATATACCCCAGACTTCCTGTCTAAATAATTAAGGAGACAAATAATGAATAAGCATGACAGTGATATCTTACAATTACCTTTTGAAAGTGGCTGGCAAGATCTAACTCAATTATTATTTTTTCAAATCTTAAATGACAATGATATTTCTACTGCTGGAAATAAATTAAGGAATATAGGTAAAGATATTGCCTTACGTTATCCTTTACCTGAAAGCGAAAATATTCAATTACTTGAATCATATATTAATCGCGTATTAACACTATTTAAATGGGGTTTTGTCACAATATCTCCTGCAATGAGCGAACTTTTATTGGTTCATTGTGCATGGCCTCATTTTACGCAAAGCCAAGATGATGCTCAGTGGCGTGTTGCTAGTGCCAGTGTTTTAGAAGGGTTATATGAAGGCTGGTTAACGAATCAAGGTGGTAATGCCAAAATGCAAGTGCATCGTCAATCTACTGATGCAAAAGATGTCTTTATTTTCCGCTATGCGCATAACTCATCAGCCGAATAATAATATATATGCTTTATTGATGAGCATCGGAGGTCAAAAATGAATGAAATGATATTTAATGATGATAATTCTAAATGCTTATTAATAAAGCAATTTACTAATAATGTTTTCATGATGTTAGTAACAGATGTTAATGGCATCATTATTTATGCAAATGAAAAATATTGTGAATTTAATAATGTTCACTTTGAAAATATAAAAGATAAAAAATACAGCTTATTTAACTTAATTGATGATAATCAAATTAATTGTTGTGTAAATGGTAATAATGATAATAATGGAGTTTATCGATTAGAAGCCAAGAGAAATAATAATGCACAACAAGATGTATGGGAAGATATTAGTATCATCCCCGTATTTGATGAAGATAATTTAATTTCTCATTATGTGTTTATTAGCTTAGATATTACT
Organism: Proteus sp. ZN5; assembly: GCF_011046025.1. Taxonomy (GTDB): domain Bacteria; phylum Pseudomonadota; class Gammaproteobacteria; order Enterobacterales; family Enterobacteriaceae; genus Proteus. Next base: position 476,970 of record NZ_CP047639.1, on the reverse strand, counting down.
GATAAGGTAGAGCTAAGAAACGATTTGTTTAATAAAAGCTATATTGATTCATTAACTGGAATATCTAATCGATTAAGTATTGTTGAAAAAATCGAAAATGAACGCTTAAATATTTCACAGCCATCTTCATTTTGTCTCGGTATTATAGATTGCGATAAATTCAAATCTATTAATGATCAATTCGGGCATCATGCTGGTGATAAAGTATTGTGTGAAATATCAAAACGATTGTCACAATTAGAAAATAGTGAAGTCTATTGTGGTCGGCTTGGTGGCGATGAGTTTGCTGTGCTTTTCCCTAAAGGATTACGTTCTTGTTCTGTGATTTTGTTAGAAATAATAGAATCACTTTGGAAATCAATGGAAAAGCCCATCGATATTAATTCGGATTTTATGTTAACCCCTTCAATTAGTTTAGGTATTGCTGAATATCCTAAAGATGGGAAAACGTTATCTGAATTATTAAAATCTGCAGATGAAACACTTTATTCTATAAAAGAAAAGGGTGGTAACAAATATGGATTTTATTCTGGATTTTAAATAGAAAAATTTTTAAATAAAGATATATAAAAATAACGTTATCTCTTTTTAACGAAGAGGGAGGTGACTGTTTTTAAAATATATCTAGCATTCCTGATGAAATATAAGAGTAATTTTAAAATAACACTAATTATTAGTTTTAGATAAATATCTATTAGAGGATTTTATTATGATGAAAGCGGTTATCCCTGTTGCTGGATTAGGTACTCGTATGTTACCTGCAACGAAATCAATTCCTAAAGAAATGCTGCCAATCGTTGATCGCCCTTTAATTCAATATATTGTTGAAGAGTGCGCTCAGGCAGGCGTTGAGGAAATTATTTTAGTGACTCACTCTTCTAAAAATTCAATTGCGGATCACTTTGATACCAGCTTTGAATTAGAAAATATGCTGGAACAGCGTATTAAAAATAAATTATTAGAAGAAGTACGTTCAATCTGTCCTGACAATGTCAAGATTGTTCAAATTCGTCAAGGTCACGCTTTAGGTTTAGGTCATGCAATTTGCTGCGCACGTCCAGTTATTGGCAATAATCCATTTATTGTTTTACTGCCCGATGTTTTATTAAATGCACACTATTGCGATCCTCAACATGATAATTTATCAGCAATGATAAAACGTTTTGAAAAAACAGAACGTAGCCAAATCATGGTTGAACCTGTGCCAATGAGCCAAGTGCAACAATATGGTGTCGTAGATTGTGAAGGTGTTTTCTGTCCTCAAGGTAATTGGGCTCCTATTCGCCGTATTGTGGAAAAACCAAATCCTGAAGATGCGCCTTCTAACCTTTCTGTTGTTGGCCGTTACGTTTTTTCTGAAGCTATCTGGGAATTATTAGACGGTCTACCTGCTGGCGTAGGCGGTGAAATTCAATTAACGGATGCGATTGATTTATTATTGAAAAAAGAAGTCGCTGAAGCATATACCTTAGTGGGCAAATCACATGACTGTGGTAATAAGCTAGGATATATGAAAGCCTTTGTTGAATATGGCTTACATAATTCTGCCTTAAAAGAAGAATTTGCTTCTTGGATGCAGGACTTTTGTGAAAAAACATTGTTACCCAAAACAGAAGTCATAGAAGAAGATGAAGTAAGTGAAGCACAAAAGATAGTTGCTATCTTTTGAGTTTATCTTGAAATAATATGCAATCTGCCGACCGAACTCAGATAGCGGTCGGCAATAGCAGGAGAGAAAGGCAATGTCTTTTAGGCACTTATCTCGTTGTAATTTTCTATTTTCTACCTTTTTTATTTTAGGTTTGTTGCTTATGATTTCTCCCTCAATACAGGCAGCCGATACTCAAATCGGATGGCAACAGTTTAAAGAGCGCTACATTAAGGATGATGGGCGAGTTACAGACAGTGCTAACAAAAATATTTCACACTCTGAAGGTCAAGGCTATGGCATGTTAATGGCTGTAATGAGTGATGATCATGAAACATTTAATAAGTTATGGCGCTGGACAGCGGCTTCTCTTTATCGTGGTGATTTAGGCTTGTTTAAATGGCGTTATGAGCCAGAAAATAGTGATCATACTCCTGATCCTAATAATGCGACAGACGGTGATATCTTAATTGCGTGGGCATTATTAAAAGCGGGTGAGAAATGGAATGATGAAAGTTATCTTTCAGCTTCTGATTCTATTCAACACGCTATTTTGGAACATACTTTAGTTAAGACAAAAAATTATACTGTACTTTTGCCCGGTATTAATGGTTTTAAAACGCCAGAAGAAATTATCATTAACCCATCCTATTTTATTTTCCCTGCATGGAAAGATTTTTACCGCACAAGCAACGATATTCGTTGGAAAATGTTAATTAATGATAGCCAGTCTTTACTTAGAAATATGCGATTTGGTGAATACCAATTACCCACTGACTGGGTAAGTTTATATCCAGATGGAAAGATTGAGCCTAGTGAAAAATGGCCTGCACGATTTAGCTTTGATGCAATACGTATTCCGCTTTATTTAGCTTGGGCACATGATGAATTAGCATTACAACCTTTTGTGCAGTATTGGCAGCAATTTGATCGTTATAAAACCCCTGCTTGGGTAAGTATTGATGCTCAAGAGCGCGCTGAATATAACCTTACTCCCGGCATGATGGCGGTGAGAGATTTAACGATGAAGACACCGATTGAAGATGTCGATTTAAGTAAAGATACGGATTATTACTCTTCTGCTTTACATTTATTAGCGGCCTTTTCTCAAAATGGGCAATAAGTATATTTAGTTAATTTTAATGATAGATAGCTTAAATTCCTTTTAATACAGAAAGGCATTAAGTTATCTATTTTGTTTATATTGATAGTACTAAAAAAATAAATTTCTAAATTATTTATACTTATTCGATTCTAATAAGTTAATAGTAATTCGTCATCTCTATGTTTTTGTAACATTATGTTTTTAAATAATAAATAAACTTTAAACCATGATCTGAAAATAATTTATTTGATGATGTTTATGCTAAAGTTATCTCAGTAATTTGATAGTGTTATTAATATAATTTCTCATCAATAATAGAATAGAGGTGAATAAATGAAAGTTTCAGCACGCAATCAGCTAGTTGGTAAAGTTGTTGATATTATTGAAGGTGCCGTTAATAGCGAAGTGATTTTATCTTTAGCGCATGGTGAAAAACTTGCCACAATTATTACTAAAGAGAGCTGTGACAGTTTAAAGATCAAAAAAAATGGTGAAGCAATTGCCATTATTAAAGCACCGTGGGTTGTATTAGCACTACCTGATTGCGGTTTAAATTTCTCTGCACGTAACCAATTTTTAGGTAAAGTAACTCAAATCGCACAAGGTGCGGTGAACTCTACCGTTCATTTAGAAACAGCTAAAGGTTTAGAACTGACAGCTGTTATTACAAATGAAAGCTTACAAGAAATGAAACTGGCAAAAGGTAGTGATGTTTTAGCGCTAGTGAAAGCATCAAGTGTGATTGTAGCAACACGCAAATAATTGCAAGTTTATTTCTTGAAATAAGAAAGAGGCTAAATATTTAGCCTCTTTCTTTTTGATATTAATTATCTTTTTGAATTTATTATCCCGATCATCTTTTATTCAGGTAATAAAAATTAATTATCTGTACTACCTGCGACTTTCAGTTTGTCATAGATATAATTTTTATAACTGTTAACTAATTTCTCGTCTTCACAGTCATTTAATTTACCTTCACATAAATGGCGCATTTGAATGTTTGCTTTGTAGAAAGGAGATAATGGCAAACGAGCGCGCTCCAGTATCATGCCACCTAAGAAGCTAATATCCGTTAACTCGCCCATTGAAAGTGGCGCACCTTGCGTTAGGTTATCTCTCAATGTGAATTGAGTGATATGTGCGGGGTTAGTAAATGGTGACTGGTAATTATTTAGCTCAATATTAGGTTGATGATCACCAAAATAGAGAAACATTGTCGGTTTTTCTCTTTGGGCGACAAAATTAGAGAAATCTTTAATTGCCGGATCACTGGTAATTATTTTTTCCATATAGTGGCTAAATTTACCCGGTGCATTACTGCTTTCTGTATGACCTGCAATTTGGTACATATCTCTGTGTGATTCGTCATAAGGGCCATGTTCATACATGGTTAATGAGAATATGAACAAGGGTTTATCTGTGCGTTTCTTCAGTACTTCTTCAACGTAACCCAGCATATCTACAGTCGATATCTTCCAGAGGTTTTCCTCTAATGTTCCCGGGTAGCCAAGCTCTTGAGGTTGAATGATTTCATCAATTCCCATTTTTTCATAAGCGTAACCTGCATGATAGGCACTACGATTAAACGGGGTGAGTAAAACGGTGTAATAGCCTTCAGCTTTTAGTTGGCGGAATAAACTTTCATTAAGATTATCGACAACAAAATAGAATACAGAGTTTTTACGCGCACCAAAATCATCCGTGTTTAGCCCTGTTAATACAGAAAACTCAGAAAGCCAAGTACCACCACCAAAGGTTTGTACACGTAAAGGGCTTTGTGCACTGACATTTTCATCTTTTTGGAACATAAATAAATCAGGCAGTGTCACATCGGTATCAAATTGATAAATATGAGGGTTAACTGTCGATTCCTGTAATAAAACGATAATGTCAGGTTTTATGTCTGTCTGTGTTTCTGGTAATACGGTTTTGTTCGCTAGTTCAAGAAAGTAATTTGCATCTTCCTTGAAATAAGGAGGATGATAAGTCGTTTGATAGCCAGACATGATTAAATTAGTGACAGTGCCTCGTCCTCCCGGAAGTGTACCTTCCCATTCAGCTTGCCATTTTTCTACGGTGAAATGGATGGTAGTAAATCCGATGACTATTAAGAGTAAACTACTTATACGCAAGGCTGGGCGTGATTTTTGGGAAAAACGCCAAGCAATAGACATATTGATTAGAAGCCATATTAACATCGCAACTAATGCAACACCGGCTTCCCAATAATGGCCTAATGTCCCTAAATTAGAGCTATCAAAAGCCAAATCAAAGTCAGAGAACATTAATGTTTCTTTGTAATAATGGACTTTGAGCTGATTAATAAACTTAGTTATCAGGAAGAGTGTACCGGTGGTAATAGCCGAAAATAAGACACGAGCAGATAAAATAAAACAAAGAGAGAAAAGAATAAAATAAGCACCGACAGAAAGAAGTGCTGTATAAATAAACGTTGCTTTCTCAAAAACAATAAAGAGTGAGGCTATAAGAATAAGTGCAAGATAAGCACTTCCTAATATTTTTTTCATATCTCTTCCGAGTATAGCGATAAAGAATAAAGGGGTATTTTACAAATATTGTAGGCGATAACCTTAAATAGGCTAAATAACTTTATTTAGCCTAAGTTAATAACTTTATTTAGCCTAAGTTAATAACTGTATTTAGCCTAAGTTAATAACTGTATTTAGAATAACCCTTTGTCTCGTAAAATATGAAGATCTTTTTTACGGCGAGTAAAGCCTGTACGATCAAAATATTCTAAAATTTGTACTGCTAATTTACGCCCAACGGATAATTCATCACGGAAGTCTGCTGCGGTAACACTGCCATTACTTTCATTGTATTTCACAATGATAGATGCGAATTTTTCTATTGTTTGGTGTGTATAGTAGCGATCGGCAATAATCGGAATAATTAAACCTAATTGCGCTGCTTTACGTAATAATGAGCGGATCACCTTTTCATCATTTTTCATTTCATTGGCGAGATCACGTACCCACCAAGGTTCAGATTGCTCAAAATAGACTTTGGCATTTTGCCATAGCGCATCTTGTTCTGGAGAAAAGGCAAGGCCATGAGTAGGAAGATGAAGCCAACCACGACTTTGGCTAATGGTGCCGTCTTTACGTAATTGATCAATTAAATGGTAGACCAATTCATCATGATAAGTCGGTAGTGCCATTCGTTTTAAACGAGAACGACCTACGCCCATTTGATCATTATGTTGTTGGTGATATGCCTCAAGTGTATCGAGTAATTTCTGTTTGGCGTTATCAGCATTCTCTTTAGAGAGGATAACACCTGCAACGCTGGCTAGATCAAAGGTTTGTAATAATTGAGTTAATGCACTTTCAGTTAATTGCTGTGCCCAAGCAAACTGATTTAAAGAGAGCTCACCTTTTGGTAAACATAACGCTAAATTAGCACTGACGCTGTCTGCATTATCAAGTTGGTGTAACCAATTTAAGAATTCAGTTTGTCGTTTACCTCTGCGTGGTGAATGCAAATGTAAGACTTTTGCCGCTGCTAATGTACGTTGAGCACTAATATCACGTAAAATCAGTCTATCGTTATCCACCAGCCAAAGTGGTTCATCAAGAATAAGTTCGGCTAATTGTGGTGTTTCGTTCACTTCATTTAAGAGGGCAACTCGTCCCGTAATATGACGTGTACCGTGGTGAATATGTACAGGCTGCCAATGCTTTAAAGGTTCATCTGCAATTAAACTGACCAATATCTTATGAGATTGATAGTTAGGCGCTTGAGAAAGCAACCAATCACCTCGAGAGACGTTTTCTTTACTGACATCTCCCGTGATGTTAATTGCGATACGATGACCTGCTCCTGCACTTTCTACGGGTTGATTTTGTGCATGTAAGGCTCTTATTCTTACGGGTTTATCTGCGCCAGTCAGCCAAAAGGTATCACCAACAGAAATTTGCCCTGCCAGCGCGGTACCAGTGACCACTAATCCAGCCCCTTTAATGCTAAAAACACGGTCTATCGCTAAACGAAAACGTTTATGCCATTGAGGGTGTTGTTGCTCTTGCAGATGCAACTCAACAAGGTAGTCACGAAGCGCTGGAATACCTTCGCCTGAAGGGGCTGAGGTGACAAAAATATCAGGTTGCTGCCAGCCTAAATTGGCTAATACATCGGTTGTTTGTGAACGAACTTCTTCAATTCGCTCAGGTGTAACGCGATCTGCTTTGGTGAGAATAACGGTAACTTGAGGACAGCCAGCAAGACGTAAAATAGAAATATGTTCGATGGTTTGTGCCATAACACCATCGTCACAAGCCACAATTAATAGCGCATGAGAGATCCCACCGACACCCGCGAGCATATTTGAAAGGAATTTCTCATGGCCAGGGACATCCACAAAACCAATTGATGTTCCATCATCTTGACGCCAATAGGCATAACCTAAATCAATGGTCATGCCGCGTTTTTTCTCTTCCGGTAAATGGGTAGTATCTACCCCAGTAATGGCCTGTATAAGTGTGGTCTTTCCGTGGTCTACGTGGCCTGCTGTCGCAAAAATCATAGTAAAAGTGCCTGTATTAATGCATTTTCATCCTCAAGACAGCGCAGATCAAGCCACAGGCGACCATCAGTAATTCGACCAATAATTGGCTTTTCTAAATTACGCCAATGCGCAGCTAGCGCATCTAACTGGCTACCTTTTCCATCTTTGGCTTCAAAGGTAAGTGCTGCACTCGGTAAACTTTCAATAGGTAACGAACCACTACCTATTTGAGAAGCACATGAGGATATCGTGATATGGTAGTTATCCCCATAATATGCCTGAAAATGAGGTAATAACCGTTGCGCCATATCATTAATTTCTGTTTGTGTCCGAGTTAACAAACGTAATGTCGGAATTTCAACAGCCATTTTTTCAGGTTGCTGATAAAGGCGTAATGTAGCGCCTAAAGCAGCTAATGTCATTTTATCAACACGTAATGCACGCTTTAAAGGATGGCGCTGAATAGCCTCAATCCACACTTTTTTACCAAGGATTATCCCCGCTTGTGGGCCACCTAACAGTTTATCGCCAGAGAAGGTGACAAGGTCGATGCCTTGTTGCAGATAATCTTGAGGCATTGGCTCGGAAGGTAAACCTAAGGCGGCTAAATTAGTCATTGATCCACTACCTAAATCGATAGCGGTTGGTAAGTTCATCTCTTTACCAAGTGCAGCAAGTTCATCGCCATGCACTTCAGCTGTAAAGCCTTGAATACAATAGTTGCTAGTATGAACTTTCATTAGCAAACCCGTATTTTCATTAATGGCGTTACGATAATCTTTAAGGTGAGTTCGGTTTGTTGTTCCGACTTCTTTGAGTGTACAGCCTGCTTGTGTCATTACATCAGGGATACGAAAAGCACCGCCAATCTCAACTAATTCACCACGAGAAACAACAACCTCTTTATTGGGTGCTACTGTTGCAAGCATCAGTAAAACAGCCGCGGCGTTGTTATTTACGATACAGGCATCTTCTGCTCCTGTTAATTCACATAACAAGTCAGCGATAGCGCGATCACGGTGTCCTCTTGAAGCACCATCAAGAGAATACTCTAAGGTTGCTGGTGAGCGCATAACTTGGCTAACCGCTTCAATAGCGGATTCTGCCATTAATGCACGCCCTAGATTGGTGTGTAAAACGGTACCTGTTAAATTGAAAACAGGTTTAATCGAGGATTTTCGTTGTAATGTAATGCGATCTGTTAATTCATCCGCCCAATGGTTATGCCATTGTGGTAACTCGTTTTCTTGACGAATAATGATACGCGCTTCTTCTTGTAACTTTCGTAAGTGTTCTGCAATAAATGTCTGACCATAAGAAGCTACAAGGGCTTGAATGTCTGCTTGGTGCAGTAACTTATCAATAGACGGCAGTTGGCTGTAAAGTGAGCGCGTATCATTTGTCATGCTAATACCTAATTATTATTCATTTGGGAACAGGAATGGATTAATACTACTACGAGCAAAGCCTTCTTCTTCCATTTTTGCATCAAGAACAATAGACGCTAAATCATCTGCAACAGCATCCACATTGGCATCTTTTTCTTGATATAAAATTTTCAGATAGCTTCCGCAATCACCACAGCTTTCTGCTTTCACTGGAGCATTTTCGCTGTCTAAAGACCAGTAATTTAATTTGCCTGTTAATTCACAGTTGGTGCACTTAATGCGTACAACGTGCCACTGTGTTTCACATAAGTTACAGTGTAAATAACGTAAACCTTGTGTTGTGCCGATTTGTACCATGCTTGTCACTGGCATACTGTTACAAACTGGACAGAATTGACGATTTTCACCGTATTCTGTTTTAGCCTTACCCGGAATATTTGCCGCTAATTGTGCCCAGTAAAGAGACAATGCAGCCCAAATAAAGACAGATTTATCTGCTGAGACTTTTGAATATTCATCGTTGAGTAATGCAGTTGCCATCTCTTCTAATTCAGTTTCAGAAGCTTTAGAGAGATTTTCTAAAGTGATAGTGGCACTTTCTGGCACAACTGGACGTAATTCAGCAATAATCGAGGCTAATAATGCATGCCAATGTTTACTGCGTTTGAATGTTTTTCTATCTAAAGGTGCTACACCAACTTGCTGTGTAAGGAGTGGGGCAAGATCAATAGTGAGTGGATTGTCATGAAGTGCTTTCTCTTGAGCTTTGACAATTTCTGCCGCAAATTCAAGGTAGTCTGCGAAAGGATTATCTTTTGCGAGTGTTTGAAAACGTTCAGCACGACGTTGATAAAGGTTTTTCAGATTAGGGAATAATACGGGTGGAATAAAACTGATCCCTTTTTCTGATTGCTCTTTACCTAATTGCTCTTTAGGAACGATGCGAATACTCATAACGTTCTATCTTCCTATTATCATAAATATTATAGTGAATACCCACAGGGTTTGGCTTCAGAATAAATCAAAAGCAAACATGAAGCCATGACAGTGGATAATAATCGCGTGATTTTATTGTTTTTTTACGTCTTAAAAACGGGCGTAAATTGAATAAAAAACGGAGGCTGTTCGAGCCTCCGTTTGTTCAGAAATACACTTTAGAGCATTATTTCTGTGACTGCTTTTCGGCTTCTTTTTTCTCTTCTTCGAGAATTTCACGATACCAACGAGGGTGGTGCTTTTTAGCCCAACCACGCGTTACCCAGCCTTCAATCATGCTACGAATTGAACCTTTCACCCAGAATGCTGCATAAGCGTGAACAAATACAGTGATTATCAGCAAGATAGCTGATAATGAGTGAACGAGTAAGGCAATTCTAATTACTGGGATCGAGAAATATTCTGCGAAATAAGGACGCCAAATGATAACACCACTGACTGTCAGTAAGATCAGGCTGATACTTAATGTCCAGTAGATCCCTTTTTGACCAAGGTTGTAGTGACCAATATCGCCAGCTTCTTCATTTTGCAGTACTTTATGAATATTTTTAGCCCAGACTAAGTCATCTTTATCGATAAAGTTGTGCTTCAGATATCTGAAGAACATAAAGAGAAAGAGGAGTGCCATCACGCTACCCACGAATGGGTGTAACAGACGCGACAGTTCTGGTGTTCCTAAAATATTCATGAACCAGTTCAGAGATGGGAAGAAGAAACCCAATCCGCTGACAGCAGTGAATAGGAATACAATCACTACTAACCAATGGTTAATACGCTCAGAAGCGGTGTGGCGAAGAATTTTATCGCCTTTCTTCTTCATCATTTCTGCTCCTCCTTATTCACAGAGGTCTGTGTTTTAGAAGATGCTTCCATCTCTTTTAGTGCTTCTTCTTCATCTTCTTCAGTTGTACGGTTTGGACCGACACCTAAATAGTGGAAAATAGCACCCGCGAAGGTTGCGGCAAAACCAACAGCAGCCAATGGTTTCCAGATACCTTTCCAGAATTTAACCGTAGAGCTAATTTCTGGGTTTTCTGGTAAACCATGGTACAGATTTGGTTTGTCAGCATGATGGAGAACATACATTACGTGTGTACCACCCACACCTTGTGGATCGTAAAGACCTGCATTGTCATAACCACGAGTTTGCAGTTCAGAAACACGCTCATTAGCAAGATTGATCATGGCTTCTTTCGAACCAAAATGAATCGCGCCTGTTGGGCAAGTTTTCACACATGCAGGCTCTTGGCCTACCTCGACACGGTCAACACATAACGTACATTTGTAAGCACGGTTATCTTCTTCATTAATGCGAGGCACGTCGAAAGGACAACCCGCAATACAATAACCACAACCAATACAATGTTCTGATTGGAAATCAACAATACCATTAGCGTATTGAATGATTGCACCTTCTGCTGGACAGGCTTTTAAACACCCTGGATCAGCACAGTGCATACAACCATCTTTACGAATTAACCATTCCAGCTTGCCGTTCTCTTCAACTTCAGAGAAACGCATTACTGTCCATGATTTTGCTGTTAGGTCTGTTGGGTTATCGTAAACACCGACGTTAGTGCCAATTTTATCGCGAATATCGTTCCATTCAGAACAAGCAACCTGACAGGCTTTACAGCCGATACAAGTCGTTACGTCGATAAGTTTTGCCACTTCTTCCTTGTAATCCCGCACCTGAGGCGCGGGAGTAAGGGAATTGGTAGCAGAGCGACGAATAATGTCTTGGGATTGCAGTGACATAATTTATCTCCTTACACCTTTTCCACATTAACAAGGAACGCTTTAAACTCAGGCGTTTGTGTATTCGCATCACCAACGAATGGCGTTAACGTATTGGCAATAAAGCCTTTAACAGCAACTCCTTCAAAGCCCCAGTGAATAGGAATACCAATGGTATCCACTTTGCGCCCATCAACATCAAGAGTTCTAATACGTTTAGTGACCACCGCTTTTGCTTTGATATAACCACGTTTTGAGCTGACTTTAACGGTATCGCCTTGAACAATGCCTTTTTCTGCGGCTAAACGCTCACCAATTTCAATAAATTGTTGTGGCTGAATAATCGCATTTAAGCGCGCGTGTTTAGTCCAGAAGTGGAAATGTTCTGTCAGACGATAAGTTGTACCGACATATGGGAAATCTTCTGCTTTACCCATATCTTTCCAGTCATCTTTAAAGATACGCGCTGCTGGGTTTGAAACCACATTTGGATGCAGTGGGTTAGTACCCAATGGTGTTTCAATTGGCTCATAGTGTTCAGGGAATGGGCCTTCTGCCATCTTATCAATAGCAAACAGACGTCCCATACCTTCCGGCTGCATAATAAATGGACCAACATCAGAACCTGGTGCAGCGTTGCTATAGTCAGGTACATCAATACCTGTCCATTTGCTGCCATCCCATTCGATTAACTTACGTTTAGGATCCCATGGTTGACCTTGTGGGTCTGCCGATGCGCGGTTATAAATAATGCGGCGGTTAAGAGGCCATGCCCATGCCCAACCTAATGTATTACCCAATCCTGATGGATCGGAGTTATCACGGTTAGCCATTTGGTTGCCTTTCTCTGTCCAGCTACCGGCGAAGATCCAACAGCCACTTGCTGTTGTACCATCATCACGTAACTGTGCGAACGAGCTAAGCAGTTGACCTTTTTTCAGAATGATATTGCCATCAGCATCTTTTAAATCGACCAATGCTCTACCATTACTTTCTTGTGCAACTTCTGCCGATGTTGGATTATCAGGATCAAAGTAATCCCAAGTCATATTCAACACCTGCTCTGGCATCGCGCCGCCTTCTTCTCTATAGAGTTGGCGTAAACGATGGAAAATACCTGATAAAATCTCAGCATCAGGGATAGCAATACCAGGGGCATCACCACCTTTCCAGTGCCACTGTAACCAGCGACCAGAGTTAACGATAGAACCGTCTTCTTCTGCGAAACAGGTTGTAGGCAGACGGAAGACTTCTGTCTGGATATCTGCTGTTTTAACGTCGTTCTCTTCACCGTGGTTCTGCCAGAAACATGAAGTTTCAGTGTTTAGCGGATCCATTGTGATAAGGAATTTCAGTTTTGATAATGAACGAACAACTTTGTTCTTATTCGGGAATGATGCGACTGGGTTAAAGCCTTGGCAGATATAGCCGTTGACTTCACCTTTATCCATCATGTCGAAGTATTGTAGAACGTCGTAAGGTTTGTCCCACTTAGGTAACAGTGAGAAGCCCCAATCATTATCACGTTGAGCATTATCACCATAGAATGTCTTCATCATACTGACGAAGAATTTAGGATAATTGCCCCAGTAGTTAACTTGTCCCGGTACTGTTGCTTTTGGCGTATTCGCAGCTAAGTAGGTTTCTAATGAAGTCTGCTTTTCAGAAGGCAGAGTCATATAGCCCGGTAAGCTTTGAGATAATAGACCGAGGTCAGTTAAGCCTTGAATATTGGAGTGACCACGTAGTGCGTTAACACCGCCACCAGCCATACCCATATTACCTAACAGTAATTGGATCATCGCCATAGTACGGATGTTTTGAGCACCAACGGTATGTTGAGTCCAGCCTAATGCATACAGGAAAGAAGCTGTTTTATCTTTCGCTGCTGTTTCAGCAATATATTCACAGACTTTTAAGAAATCGTCTTTTGGTGTACCACAAATCTGAGTAACCACATCAGGCGTGTAACGGCTAACGTGTTGTTTTAACAGATTCCAGACACAACGAGGATGTTGTAATGTGGTGTCGCGTTTTGCGAAACCATTTTCATCCATCTCGTAGTTCCAAGTGGTTTTATCGTATTTACGTTTTTCTGCATCATATCCGCTGAATAAACCATCATCAAAATGATAATCTTCACGGACAATCAAGCTAGCATTGGTATAAGCCTCAACGTATTCTTTTTGATATTTCTTATTTTCGAGCAGATATAAGATAACGCCCGATAAGAACGTAATATCAGTACCAGAACGGATAGGCGTATAGAAATCCGCAACAGCCGCAGTACGGGTGAAGCGAGGATCAATAACAATTAACTTGGCGTTATTATGGATTTTAGCTTCCATCGCCCAGCGGAATCCCACAGGGTGTGCTTCTGCCGCATTACCGCCCATAACGACGATAAGGTTGGCGTTTTTCATATCAACCCAGTGGTTGGTCATCGCACCGCGACCAAATGTTGGAGCAAGACTTGCTACCGTTGGTCCGTGTCAGACACGCGCTTGGTTATCGACAGCTAGCATCCCAAGAGCTCTTGAGAATTTCTGAGTTAAAAACCCAGTTTCATTGCTTGCTGCGGAGGCGCAAAGCATACCGGTTGTTAACCAACGGTTGACTTCTACACCTTCTTTATTGAATTTCTGGAAGTTGGCATCGCGGTCTTTTTTGATTAAGCGCGCAATACGATCAAACGTTTCTTCCCATGAGAGTTTTACCCATTTATCCGAGCCGGGTGCACGGTATTCAGGGTGTTTTAAACGACCTTCGCTGTGGATGAAATCCACAAGGCCAGCACCTTTAGGGCATAATGCACCACGGTTTACTGGGTGGTCTGAGTCACCTTCAATATGGAATATCGTTTCTTTTGCGTTTTTCGCGCCATCGCCCAGACTATACATTAATAGTCCACAACCGACAGAACAGTACGTACAGGTATTACGGGTTTCGCGGGCTCTTAGTAATTTATACTGACGCGAGCCTGCTAGCGCAACTGCTGGTGCAAAACCAAGCGCTGCCGCTGTAGTACCTGCCATACCGCCAGCACAGATCTTAAAGAACTGTCTTCTGCTGACCTGCATGGGGTCTCTCCTCATCATACATTGCTTTTACTGACTCTGATTTTCTTCTCGAAAATTGAGCTGATTGTTTTTTTATTCCTATTATCCTTAATAGGATCAGGTTCATTGCCTGATAGGTAGTGTAAAATCGTTTTACCCGTATTGTTATTATGTATTAATAAATTTAGGAATTCATCTTATGGATGAAACAAAATCGACAAAATTGTTAACTAAACGTGTAATCATTGGCGTAGATCAAACAATTGTGCAACACAAAGGATCGCTTAACAGACAAGAAGACGATTATATTGCACTCGAAGTTCCTGTTGCATTAGTGTACAACGGGATTTCTCACGTTGTTATGATGGCAAGCCCTAAAAATTTAGAGTTGTTCGCTGTCGGATTTTCTTTATCCGAAGGCATTATAGAATCTTCCAATGAAATTCGCAGTATCGAAATTGTAGAAAGTTGTAATGGAGGCATTGAAGTTCAGGTTGAATTATCAAGCCGACGTTTTATGGGATTAAAAGAGCGTCGCCGCAATATGACTGGCCGTACTGGTTGTGGTATTTGTGGAACGGAACAACTAGAAGAGATTTTCCGACCAATTACGCCGTTACCTTTTACACAAACATTTTCACTTTCGAATCTTGATAAAGCGTTAGAGCAGATGACAACAGTTCAAGAAATTGGTGAGCTAACGGGTTGTACTCATGCTGCTGTTTGGTTGTCGCCAGAAGGTGAAATGCAAGGGGGATGTGAAGATGTTGGTCGCCATGTCGCACTTGATAAGCTTTTAGGTATGAAAGCACAAGAAAAGTGGGATCAAGGTGCAGTATTAGTCTCTAGTCGTGCTAGTTATGAAATGGTACAAAAAGCCGCAATGTGTGGCGCAGAAATTCTCTTTGCTGTTTCTGCGGCAACCTCTTTAGCCGTTGAAGTGGCTAATAAATATAATGTTACGCTGGTGGGTTTCTGCCGTCGCGGAAGAGCAACGGTGTTTACTCATCCACAACGACTGATTGATTAATTAATATCGTGGAACATCCAAAGATTGGGTTCAAGATAAGTACCAGATTGGTGTTGAATATCAATACTAACCGGTGCAAGCCCCATAGGAATGGCATAATCACCACTCATTGGAAATTGTAGCGAAGTCCATTGTTCCCATGTTTCTTTCGGGGCTTCGATTTTCATAGACTGTGGGGCTATTTTGATAATTGTTGCACCTAATCGCCAATGTGTACGTATCCAAGGATCAAATGGTTCATTATTATTATTCTGCCACTGGCAATATTCTTCAAAAGAGTGCAGAGGATAGCGGTGTTTTAATGTTGGTCGAACGGGAACCACAACACCAAGATAGCCTTGTTTTCTTGCGTAGGCTTTTAAGGCATTAATTAAATGCAGAGGAATGCCTTGGCCGCGATAACGGCTATCAACAGTTACTGATAACGCAGAAATAAGTTGGCATGGGAGCTGTTTTTCATCTGCTTGCATACCTAACTCAAATACACAATCCCAGCCATTATCAGGAAGTGCATCAAAATTATTATGTTCCCAAGGTAAAGCAACAGCGTTTATTACACCAACGACTTCTTCTTGATCATTTTCTTTTAATACTGCGAGAAATTGATAATGTGAAAAAGGTGGTGCATATAAGCGATCCCAATAGCTTTCATTAACCGATGTTCCCATCATAAAATCTGGCCAATGAGCAGCTATCATTTTTTCTGCTTTTTCGAGTAGATCAGTACGAGACTGAAAATGTGTAATTACGATATTTTTCATAGTTAATTAACTTATTAGTAAACGTAGTCAGCGGATTATGACCACAAAGCACCTAATTTGTAATCCCACTCTTTTGGTTTGATGGGGATACGTCCTGCATTTGGAGTAAAGGTCATTTCGCTAAAGATAAGCCTATTTTCAGACATTAAAAAATCAACTCGGCAATAATTAAAGTCACTTGCCATTTTAGCGGCTAATTGCAACATAGTTTCAAATTGAGCTGGTTTTTCAACAAGTTCTGGAGTGTTGGGATCTTCTAATGTGATGGGTTGTAACTGCCAATTTATATCATATACATTAATATACTCATTCCCTTTGGTGTCAGAAATATCAATTTCAGCATAATGAGGTTGACCATTAAAACAATGAAGACGACAAGTTGTTGGTATCATTGGTTTTTTTGTATCAAATAAATCAATATATTCTTCACAAAGAATTTGAGCTTTGATATTTTTATAATGCCATTCGCGCGTGACAGGATAGAGATTACGTTTTAAATGAAACTGAAGCTTTTTCTTAGCGTTTTCAAAATCAAAAGTGGCTTTATCAAGGCAGATGATTGTACTACCGCTGTCATGATTACATTTGAGAACAAAACGTGAAGGAAGTAGAGTGATATCGATTTCATCAGGGTGAGAATAAGTGTTAATGATAGGAACCAGATAGTGTGGGCCAATCTTCTCTATTACATAATCTCTGACTTTGATTTTATCGGCTAAGCGCGTATAAATTGGGTTTCTATCGAATAGCATACGTGCATTGATTTTTTCATTAAGTGATGTCGGTATTTTAAAGTTAGGTTGATAACCTAAGTTACGTATAAACTTGTTCTTTAAATACACACGATCAGGTAATGCGATAGTGCGAAATTGTTTGAAATAATATTCTATGATTTTCATAAGCTAATGATTATTTTAAATAGATAAGTGAAATAAAAACTAACTTTTCTTTGAATTAAATTTCTATATAAAGAAATAATTAAATTAAATAGAAATTAAGAGAATAATGTCAGCTATTAATATTCTTATATTTTTTATTTATATAAACTTAAAAAATATTAACGTAGGTTAATATTCAAAGTACTTATTTTAATAAAAGAAAAAATGACGACATTAAGAGAGAGTTAACAAAAAGGAATGTTGATTAAGAGTATATTAATTTGATGACCATTTAGTTATATGAATTGGTTTATCCCAATTATTAAAGCGTAATCCTTTGCCGGTTCTATTTCCGTGAGCATCTAATATCTCATAATACTCTTCAACGATTTGGCTACGGCCACGTTGCCATTCATTGGTTGTTGCAAAAGGATCAATCAAATAGATATCGCCGACAACGGTATATAGCTCACCTAAATAGCGAATTTTCTTCGTACTACTATTTGAATAGTGAGAAAACATAATTTGGTAGGTTTTGTAGTGCTCTGGTTGACCATAAGGGCCGTATTTCATTGCAATATAACGAATACCTTGAGGATCAGAATGGCTTGCACCACCCGGCACAGGCATATCTGGTGTGATATTAAAAAGAGTATATCGAGAACTTGCCGTTGGTTGTCTTAATGCTTGTCGATAGTTTTGTGTATCTAATCCAGACGCTGGCCATGTTCTATCCACTAAGCCATCTCCCGCCAAACAGGAAACAGATAATCCTAACAATGAAAGAATTATAAATAGGGACTTAGCAGACATAAATACTCCTTTATTGCCATTATGATGCCAAAAAATAAGGTAATTGTTCCGTGAAACAGAGGTGTAGAACCCTGTTATTTCTTGCTGTCATCCTGTTTCATTCCAAATGGTTATCAAAAATAGAGAATAAGTGATTATCTTTTAAGCAATAAATACGTTTTTATATTGAGAGAAATACAGGGCTTAACAGGTAAAAACGTATGAACACATCTAAAACATTACGCGTTGCTACTGTGCAGTTTCAGCATAAAGCAAGCGACAAAGTTTATAATTTAGCGAAAATTCATCAATTTATAGATAGTGCAGCCAGTCAGCAGGTGAATGTATTAGTGCTTCCTGAAATGTGTATTACTGGATATTGGCACGTTCCTCAATTGCCAGAACATGCGGTCTATGCATTAAGTGAACGTGTTTCTGATAGTGAGTCTTTAGCGTTAATCAAACAAAAAGCGATAGCGCATCAAATGGCGATAGGTGTCGGACTTATTGAGCAAGCAGAAGACAATACACTCTATAATACGTGGGTTGTTTGTATGCCAGATGGCACTTTGCATAAGCATCGAAAATTACATGCCTTTGAACATCCGATCATCAAAAGTGGTGAGCAATATACCGTATTTGAAACCCCTTGGGGCGTTAAAATGGGAGTATTAATTTGTTGGGATAATAACTTGGTAGAAAATGCACGCGCTAATGCATTATTAGGTGCTGATATTTTACTCGCCCCTCATCAAACAGGTGGGACAAATTCACGTAGTCCACATAGTATGAAGCCAATCCCTATGACACTTTGGGAAAATCGACATCAAGATCCCCAATCATTACAAGAGGCATTTCAAGGTGAGTATGGGAGAGGCTGGTTAATGCGTTGGCTACCTGCAAGGGCGCATGATAACGGTATGTTTGTACTATTTAGTAATGGTGTAGGTCGTGATGAGGAAGAAATTCGTACAGGGAATGCAATGATCATTGACCCTTATGGACGAGTAATAAAAGAGAGTAAAGCGATTGATGATGATATGGTGATTGCGGATCTTGACCTCTCATTATTAGAAAATTCAACAGGAAGACGTTGGCTAACAGGGCGAAAACCTGAGCTTTATTCGATATTAACGACAAAATTAGGAAATGAACAAGATCCTATTTCAGTTCGATTTGGTAAAGCGTAATTCAATAAAAAACAGCTTTCATTTTGTGAGCTGTTTTTGTGTTGGCTAAAGAATAATCTCAAATTAATCTATTTTCTTTGCTTATCAATGTATTGATATTAGTTATTAATTTTATTTATTTATTCTATGTTAGAATAATAAAAGGAAAAATAAGATAGGATTAATAATTAATCATGGATACTCGTTTATTGAATGCTTTTGTTGTTTTAGCTGAAACAGAACATTTTGGTGAAGCTTCATCAAGGCTTTGTATTAGCCAGCCCGCACTCACTAAACAGATAAAAACATTAGAATCTCAGTTAGGTGTCACTCTTTTTGAGCGTGGGCGACACGGCGCAAAATTAACTCTAGAAGGGCAGTACTTACTCAACCAGTCTCAGACAGTTTTAAGAGAAACTCGTGTCCTAGAAAAACAAGCCCGTCAATTAAGTGAACCCCAAAAAGTGGAGCTCTATGCAGGATTTGGTTTGTCCTCATTAAATTTTATTACCCCATTATTGGCAAAATTTAATCATGTTCATCCTGATATTACCGTTCATATTGATGATATGCCTTCTAACACAATGGAAGATAAATTACTTTTAGGTGAGCTTGATCTGGC
The DNA here is from genome assembly GCF_011046025.1 of Proteus sp. ZN5. Classification (GTDB taxonomy): domain Bacteria; phylum Pseudomonadota; class Gammaproteobacteria; order Enterobacterales; family Enterobacteriaceae; genus Proteus. The sequence continues at coordinate 457,257 of NZ_CP047639.1, read as the reverse complement.
GTTTTCACGTTTACCGGTTACAGAGCCACTAAAAAGTATTTCGTTAGTGCAAGAGCGATTGATGTTAGCCATTCCCACGCAAACTATTATGGTGCTAGAGGCTGATGGTGATCCACTACACTACTTTAATACGCTTGGGCTTATTCAGTTGTCTCCTGAAAAAGGAAAAAAACTGTATCAACAAATCCATGATTTTCTGAAACATCATCAAATCAAATCTCGTGTATTACAACAATCGCAAGATATTCAAACGCAGCTAGCATTAGTTGCCGCAGGATTAGGAATGGCATTGGTACCTAAAAGTGCAGAACTTATTTGTGATAAACAAAAAGTCACTTTATTGCCACTGTCTGGTTTGTATACACAATGGGAAATAGGTGTTATTTGGAATAATAATATTCAGAATAAAGATCGTGATATATTTATAAAAATAATTTCTGAGGAAATAAATAAAATATAATGAATGAGATAGGCTTTTTTATTTTATTAATGATTATATTTCTAATATATAACTTATAAGAAAGCTAAAACACCTAATAAATATTAATTAGTCTCAAAACAAATAAAGATAAATAATTGCGAGACTGTTCACAAAAATAAACATGAAATATTTATTGGTTTTTTATGTGTTTAAATAAAAAATCAAAGTAAATCATTTAATTAATTTAATTCTCATAACATAAATAGGGTTAATTAAAATCTCTCTAATTAAAATGTGTTATTTACAATAAGAGAGATTTATTTAATATTACCTACGAACAACACAGCAAACTTTATATTCGTAAGTGAAGCTGGAAAGATAGATAAAATATTAATGTTTCTGTAAGTGGCTACTTGTTATTTCTATTTATAATAAGTAGCCACACCCTCCAATGAATAATAAGGAAGTTATTATGAAAAAACGTAATAAATTAACCTGTGCATTATTTATATTAATGGGCTCTCATGCAGTACATGCTGAAATTCATTCTAATCAAAGTGGTCCTTTAACGACAATGGAAGTGGGGGCTAGTGATGCTATACAGCGTGGTCATAGTCAAATACCAGGTGGAGAGCCAGGTGTTGGTATTAGCACAGTAGGAGGTGGAAAAAAAATTGGTTTTGCTTCGTTAACTTCGCCAAGAATGAGCGGTGGAGCGGATAGTAATGGAATTTACACTATCCAGCCTAATGAAAGTACGCCTGCTAGTCATAGTAATATGGGGGTTTTCCACTTCGCCAAAATCACGGATGCCAATGTCTATTTTGGTGACTGGGCAAAAACAACATCAGTGACAGATGCAACACACCAAACCTATTATGTTGGTAAAGATGTTACAACCACATTACCAACGGATAGCGCCACTTATACGGTAACGGGTATTGGTCAATACAGTGGCAGTAACCTACTGACTGGTACGTTTGATGTTAATTTTTCACAAAAGGAAATTACAGGTTCGCTGACTAATAGCCAACGCACAGTTGATTTGGCAGGAGGAAATCTTTATACCGCAAATAACCAAGTGACGTTTTCTGCGAGTGCAAATGAAGGGTCAACATCAGGGATTGTTGAAGGGGCTTTCTTTGGTGAAAGTGCAGAGGCGTTAGCGGGTATTGTGGTGTTTAGTTCAGATCATAAAAAAGATATTAGTTTTGGTGGTACGAAAAATAGCAGTGAAAGTGAATAAATGACAGCAAGCATGGATGCTTCTTGATTTTTTCAAAAATAATATTATAGATTTATTTGGTAAAACAATCGGTTAATTCTTTAAAAGTGGTATTAGTGGTCATTACGCTAAATGTTAGCAACAGATAATCTGGTATAGGGTTATCTGTTTTTTTTTATCTAAATTAAGCCGATTTAAAGAAATTATTCTTTTGTTTTTATAAGGATATATCATGAATTATTATCAACTCTTAACCAAAGGGTTACTGGCTTTATTGCTTATTTTATTTTCATTTAATGGGAGTGCAAAAGAGAGCCGCGACAAACTATTTTATTATCTTGAAACAACGAGTACAGCTAAAGTAGGTCAGCAACTTTATCACTATTTGCAACAACAACAGTGGCAAAAAGCAGAAAGATTACTGCTTTATTATCAACAACAACCTCAACATGAAGTATTACTTGTTAATTACGCAAAGGCGTTATTGGCACAAAACAGAGGTGATTTTTTAAACGCTGAATTTTATTATCAGCAACAACTTAAGCAAAAAGCCGATTTTATCCCAGCCCAAACTGGGCTAATTCAACTTTATTTTCATTTACGAGAATATAAAAAAGCACAGCAACAACTTAATCAACTGAGCAATATTGTTAATTTATCTAAAGATATTATCCAGTCCATTGAGTTTTATAAGGTTAAGTTAGCCTCTTATTTTCAAGGCCAACGTTTCTATCAACTTGGCTTTTTTTATGACGATAATATTAATCATGCACCTTACTTATCTGAAAAAATTGTCTCTCAATCCACTCAAGGAAAAACGACGCTAAGAGGTGCAAAACCTATTGCATCTACAGGAATTACTCATTATTTTTCTTTTTATCAACCTTTTATTATTTATTCTCACCATACTTTTTCTTCTTATACTTATGCTCGATATATAGATTATCACTCTCATCGTAACGCCAATTTTTTTGCATTATATACACAACTGGGTTATCGCTATCAAAAACCTCAATATCAGTGGTCAATAACACCTTATTACGAAATAAAATCATCACGGGAACAATATGAATATCAAGCATGGGGGAATGAAACACAGCTTTCTTATTTTATTAATAAAAAGCAAACTATTAATTTAAGCTTGGATTATAAAATAAAGAAATATCAAAAATCGTTAAATAATTTAAATGATAAGAGAGTAAGTTATAGTGCTTACCATAACTATTATTTTAATAATGGAATACACTTAGTTAATCAATTAAATTATCAGTTAGATCGTAAAAAAAACACTTTATTAAATTATCAGCTGTATGGTATAAAAACTGGCATTTATTATCCATTGTCAGCTAATTGGCATATCTCTCTTTTTTTACAGTATCAATTTAAATACTTTAATAACTATAATCCTTTATTAAACAAGAGAAGAAAAGATAATAGTATTTTTTTTACAACCAATATTAAAAGTAAATCGCCTTTTATTTTAGGGTTTTATCCCACAATAGAACTACGTTATACCCGAAGATTAAGCAATGTGGATTGGTTATATCAATATCAGCAACATGAAGTGTTATTTAAATTAGAAAAACAATTTTAATTAAATAAGTGACTTCCTTTATTAATTGAATAGGTAAAACAATGCATGTAATGCTTTTTAAAAAGCGAAAAATTGTTTCAATCTTCGTTTCTCTATCGCTATATTCTCCTTGCTTTTATCTGCAAGCCAAAGAAGATAAAACCGATCTTGGTCATATTCAAATTTCTGATAATAAAGAAAAAGATAAACAGGGTTATTCACACGTTTATGAGAAAGATGTTTCTAATGTTTATTTAGGAAAAGAGCTATTAGAGCGTTATCAAGGCGTTTCTCCCGCTGATTTACTAAAAAGCGCCATTGGTGTTTATAGTGGCGAAGTGCGTAATGGGGGAGCGCTTGATCCTAATATTCGAGGTATTCAAGGGCAAGGTCGGATACCTGTTACTGTCGATGGGACCGAGCAGGCAATTACCGTTTATCGGGGGTATAGTGGTGCATCTAATCGTAACTATATTGATTCTAATCTGATTAGCAGTATCTATATTGAAAAAGGTCCCTCATTAACACCTGATATGAAAACCGGTATTGGTGGGGGTATTGCAGTAAAAACCTTAGATATTAGAGATATTGTACCTATTGGTGATTCTTTTGGTATCAATTTTAAAGGGGATATAAGTAATAACTCTACACGGTATAAAGAAGTTTATACAAATATGATTGAAGATTATCGCTATTATCCAACGTTTTATCAGCAAAATGCTTACATTATTGATCCTGCTTTAGAAATAACGCCTCGAAAAAGTAAAGTACAAAATTTTCAAGATTATTCATTTCGTCTTGGGGTAGGATTTGAAGAAGAAAAATTTAACTTATTATTTGCTTATGCTCTACGAGAGAAAGGAAATTACTTTGCAGGAAAAAGGAATGTCAAAAAATATAGTGAGAATAATAAAGACTTATTAGAATCCGTTCATGTAAAGGATGGCGAAAAAAATTTCGAGCCTTATTTACCCTTTATTGCTCATATTTATCGACCTGATAATGAAGTCCCTAATACCTCTAATCGTAGTCGCTCTCTTTTAGTTAAAGGAACATTATTTCCTGAATCAACACATCGTTTTTCAATTAACTATCGATACACAGATTTACTGTTTGGCGATATTATGCCATCACGTTTAAGTTGGGTTCGTTATGATAAAAATCTAGTCAATCAGTGGCCTTTGGGAAATATTACACAACAGGCAGGAATATTAACCTATCAATATAAACCAGAAGATAAAAAAACAGATCTACTATTAAGGCTATGGGGTAATTTAACTACGGGTCATACTAATACACGAGGAGGAAAGCCAAGAGAGCCAAAACAAGTGGATCTATTTTCTAATAGAAATACACAATGGGATCTCAGTTATGAGACTGGATTTATTGATACATCTTCTCTTTATCAAGAGAACAATCGCTATGGTGTGGATTTATCTTCTATATTTAAATTATCACCTCAATTTTCTATTTCATTTTCCAGTAATTATCAGTTTGAAAAATTAGACAGTGATGAAATTAAAATTCCTGAAAATTTTAATTTTGTTACCTCAGGGCGAGCAGGGCAGCGTCATGAAATTAATTTAGCCCTTTCCACAGATTGGAAGCTACTTTCTTGGTTAGCCATTACTGCGGGTGGGAAATACCATTATTATCATTTAACAGATACTTTTTTAAATAATAAGCGACGGAATAACGTAAAAGGTTATGAGAAATCCCCATCAATAAGAGGCTTTATTCTTCCTTATCGACGAACTTTAACTGCTGAGGAATATTTATTATATAGAGCCTACCACAGTATTGATGTAGAAGGTTTACCAGAAGAACTAAAGAATTATCGACGTTATCCAGAAATAGACAAAAAAATACGTGAGTTTGTGCAATCTAAGTTTATTTATCCTGAATATGAAAACTTACCATTAGAAATAAAAGAAAAGATAAAAGTGAATAGAGTTCAAATTGATATGATGCAGGATGATTTTCTTCGCGATAAACAAGGATATCTCAACATAAAATCTTCTCAAAAACGTCTTATGATCACTGAATATACAGTCTTACTTTATGACGAAAATGGAGAGTTACCTAAAAGTAAAAACATCTTCTTAAGTGGCTATATTGATATTAATGAGAAAGTACCTGATCCAATTACAGGTGAACTAGTTAATAAATATGAAATGGGCGTTTCTAATTCAATACCTATTTATCTTGATGATAAAGATAAATTTGCACCAGAGCCCAGCTATCATCATGGTGCATTTTCACCCTTAGTGTCTGCGACGATATATGCCAACGATATATTGCGTTTTTATGGACGTTATACCGAGCAACTAAGGTTACCTAGTTTATTTGAAGACACCAGTGGTTTTTCTGGGTCAAAAGCGCGTTATTACGGTTTTAAATTAAAACCCGAACGTGCAAAAAGCACTGAGTTAGGTGTTGTGTTTGATTTGACTGATTGGCTTAATGTGGATCGCCATGCCGATATTAAAATTAATTATTTTCGTACCAATATTGAAAATGTGTTTGATAGAGATGCGAATTGGCAAATTAGGCAATTTGAAAAGCAAATATTAGAGGGGTTAGAGGTTCAAGCTCGCTTTGATAATGGCTTTATTTTTATGGATACGGCTTTAGTTTATAGTCATAAAAATAAAGTATGTGATAAAAATGCTTTTAGTAACTACGATCCATTTGGTTTCTTGGGTATTAAAGAGTGTATGACGGGCGGTTATCCTGGTGGTTTTTTACGTACCTCTCTTCAACCTAAATATTCGGTTAATTTACATTTAGGTACTCGTTGGTTAGATAATAAATTAGAAATTGGTAGTCGCTGGCTTTATTCATCAGAAGTGGAAAATAAAGATGAAAAATGGCTAAAAGAAAAATTACCACGAGAAATGTATGGCAGAAATAACAACCCAATGCGTTGGGCAAAAGTCTTTACCGTTGATGCTTACATTAACTATCAATATAGCTCTAATTTATCTTTTGAAATAACGGGCAGTAATTTATTAAACGAATACTACATTGATCCTTTAACGCGATCAGGTATGCCTGCGCCGGGAAGAACATTCCGATTAGGTGTGACTGCACAATTTTAATTAAAAGAGAGTAAGGAGCTTTTATTTATGTTGGCACTTTCTGTCAGGCATCCGTTTAATATTTATTATTGGCTGATTGGCATATCGTTAGTTTATATCGCTATATTAAGTTGGGTGTTGCGTTCACTTTCTATGACAGAAAGTGCACACCATATTCATCAGCGACAAGAAAATACATTATCCGTTTACCAAGTGGTATTTTCACCGCCTCAACAATCTACAGTGGTACCCGAGCCTATTGAAGAAATTGGATCTCAGGATACGGCTATTATTTTACCGAGCGCTCAACAAGGCGAATTTGTTGAAGTACAAAAAAAGCCTCCTGCAAAAATAAAAGAAAAGCCCATACCTCTAAAACCAAAACCAATTACACCTGTAAAAAAACAGGTGGTGCAAGAAAAAGTAGAGCCGATAAAACAGCGTGATTTAGAAAGCCAAGTAGCGCAAACGACTTCAGAAGCATCGGCAGAAAGCTTAACGCAACATACGGCAAGCTCGTTAGCAGGAAGAAGTCATGCATTAAGCGAGAAAGGAATAGGGCAAGGCGAATCTGATAATCACTATATTAGTTCACTGCGTCGAGAAATAGAGCGCCATAAACGTTATCCATCACAAGCACGTCGCATGCAACATGAAGGTCAGGTGGTGGTGAGCTTTTCACTAACCTCTGAAGGTGCGATTTCAAGGGTTGAGATAGAAAGTACCTCGGGTATTTCCTCTCTTGATAATGCGGCTATTGCTGCGGTTAAACGCGTAAAGCCCATAGGCCCTAAACCCGAAAACCTATTGAACCCTTTAATTGTTTCATTAGATTTTCAATTAAATTAATAAAATAACGGAAACACCTGAGTACAACTTGGACTTGGGTGTTTTTTTATAAAACTGTTTTTTGTGCGCTCATTCTCATTTTTCCGATCACAAACCCACAAATCTCCATTGTTAATGATATTGATTATGATTAACATTATCAATATCATTTATTATTTAAAGTAAAGATTATTTACTTGGAAAGTGGTCATGTTTAAATCCGTTGTCTCTATTGCCTGTCTTTTTATTTTTTCTTTTATTGTTGGTAAAGGGCAATATTGATAATGCCATCATGGCTAATCTTTGGCTTGCAGGTTCGCTAAATGCCCGCACTTGGCAACATGTTTATCCTACCTTTATTGGTTTACTGATCCTTGTTCCTCTTATTATTTTTTATGCTAAGTCATTAACGTTAATGGAAATGGGTGATGATATTGCACAGCAATTGGGTGTCCATGTGAGTAGAGTCAGATGGGTGATGATTTTTAGTGCCGTATTACTTGCCTCATTAGCGACAGCCAGCGCAGGGCCAATTGCCTTTGTTGCACTCGCTGCACCTCAATTAGTGATCAGATTAAGCCATTCAGGAAAGTTACCCATTGTGGGCTCTGCATTAATGGGCGCACTCCTTTTACTTTCTGCTGATGTGTTGTCACAAAGCCTACCTATCAATATCACGATGCCTGTTGGTTTAATGACAGGTGTTATTGGTGGACTTTATTTGTTGTGGTTACTGACAAGAAAACAGAGAACTTAAAATAATAATAAAGGAAATAAATATTTACTAACTTAAGGATGAGTCATGGGATGGTCGCCAGAAAGACTAATTAAACATTTGGGATGTAATGAGGGTATTTTATAAATCGTCTAATGGCATGCCCTATGGCATGAAAGGTATAGACTTATGTCTACTATTCTTACTCTACGCGCTAAAAAAGCCACAATAACAACACTTGTGCGAACGGCTTTATTAGGAACTTTATGTATTGCTGTTCCTAATGTAAATGCACAAGAAATAGAAAAAACATCAACGTCACAAGACAACAAAAAACACGATGAAAAAGTGGATGTATTAATTGTGACGGGTGAAAAACTGAATAAATCTATCTATGACACAGGCTCGAGTGTCACGGTTTATGATGCGAAAAAAATAGAAGCGACACCAAATGCAGATGTGAACACATTACTGCAAATGACTCCCAACATTGTTGATAACGGAAACAGCAATGCTTTACCTGCTATTCGAGGTGTTGATGGTTCAGGACCTGCACAAGGTGCGATTGCCTTTTTAGGCGGTACTCGTCCTAGAGTTAATTTTTCCGTTGATGGTCGTTCATTTACCTACAACGAATTTGGTTATGGTGCTCAATCGTTGTGGGATGTGAATACCGTTGAAATTTTTCGTGATCCGCAAAGCTATGTTCAAGGCCGTAATGCGATTGCTGGTGCGATTTTAGTGAAAACTCAAGATCCCACATTCTATTGGGAAAATGCGGTAAAACTGGGGGCGGGTCAACAAGATCTTCGTGAATATGCCGTGATGACTTCAGGGCCACTGATTGAAGATAAACTAGCATTTCGTTTTACCGCAGAAAGACAAGAGCGTGAAAGCTTTGTTCACATGGATAAATACTCACCAACGGGTGATCCACGCGATATCCATTCCAATACATTTCGTGGAAAACTGCTTTATGACTCTTTAGATAATCCTGATTTCAAAGCCAAGTTAACAGTCAGCCATCTTGATAGTCGATCACCGTTATTATTGGTCCTAATGGTTGTGGTAAATCAACGCTATTGCGTAGTTTGTGTTGTTTATTAAAACCGTTATCAGGTTATGTTTCATTAGACGACCAACCTTTAACAGCATTACCAACCAAAAAACTTGCCCGTCAAATCGCGTTATTGCTACAAACGATGCAAGCGCCTTCTGGGATCACCGTGGCTAATTTAGTAGCAAGAGGACGATTTCCTCATCAAAGTTTTATGCATCAATGGAGCCGAGAAGATAAGTTAGCCGTAGAAACTGCAATGAAAGAGACTGGGATTGTGGAGTTTGCAGATAAAACAGTAGATTCGTTATCTGGCGGTCAACGGCAACGTGTTTGGGTGGCGATGATATTAGCGCAACGAACAGAGATTTTACTGCTAGATGAGCCAACAACATATTTAGATATTGCTTATCAAATTGAATTACTCAATATATTTCGGAAACTTAATCAGCAACAAGGGCGTACCGTCGTTGCTGTTTTACATGACTTAAACCAAGCGTGTCGTTATGCCGATAATTTGGTGGTGATGGTAAAGGGAAAAATCATTGCACAAGGAGAGCCAAAATCTATTATCAATCAAGCGTTAATCAAACAGGTTTTTGATTTGGAATGCCAAATTATTTCTGAGCCTGTTGTTGGGACACCGATGATTGTGCCTTGCTAACTATATTGTTGACTATATAGCTAACTATATAGCTAAGAAAGAAAAAAGCGGCTTTAGTATAACTAAAGACCGCTTTTAGATTTGAGTTAGCATAAACAAATTACGCTATTTTTGGCCATTTATTGGCAACCCAAAGTCCACTCATTTTCATTGAATAACCAAATAGAACGCCAACGATTAATGAAGGGATGGTTTGAGAGAGATCCCCTTGGGCGGCAAATATAGTACATGCTCCAATAAAGGTACCGGGAATATAAGCGAGTAGGGCACTTTTAGCCTGAATACACATCACAAAGGCAATAACACCTGTGACAGCATAGCCAAAAATGGAAATATCACTAAAGACTTGGCTACCATAAATAATCGCCAATGCCCAAATTACGCCACTCATAATGGTAGCCATAGTGACAGCTAATCCTTTAATACCTTCTTTAGGATAAGCAAAATAGGCGGTACAACCCAAAAAGCCAGCCCAGCTTAATAAATCAAATTGATTAGCAACAAATGCCCAAATGGCAGAAAGAATGCCTGTTGTCAGCGCAGTAAAATAAAGCGTTCTCACGATAGACTCTTAAATATAAGGGGGATATTTACCCAGTTAACTAAAAACGAAGTTTAGCACTGTCATTGACTGGTTTTCTATATTTAGATCATTAAAAAGCACATTTAATAATGGTATTAATACGTGTTAGATATATTGATCTTTATTCAAGATAGGAAAAGTAAAAAGTAAACGATTGCGTAATCAGTTTTATTTATTAAGTGTAAAAATAAATATTTTAACTAAGTATTATTTATTGATATTTAATTTGTTATTATTCTTCAATAATATGAATATAAAGAGTGCGAAGAGAATAAGGACAATTGTTCTCGGTTTCAATTAGTGTAAAACCATGTCTTTCATAAAGTTGAATTAGATTTTTATTATTTTCGCATTCTAATATAATGATCCTACCACCAATAAGGGCTTTTGCTTCTGATAAGACAGCATAAATCTCATTCAAGATTAACTTTAAAGAAATAGGGTTATTTATTATAGATATGTTTTTCCCAATTTGACCAATAAGAAAAGCTTTAATTCTTTCGGCTTTTTTAGAAATTCCATCGAGTTGTTGTATTTTTATTTTACTTATTTTTGCATTATCAAGAATAAGTTCTTTAAAGGATAAAGAGAAGTAAGCAAGAATTTCACCATCATCATTTAATATTAAATAGGTTCGTGCATTATTAGTTTGCTCAAATCTTATTGCTTTAGTAGAAGAAGTTAAAAATTTCTCAACGTCACAATTTAAATTATTAGAAAAACTACTTAAGAGCTTAATTGTTGTTTCTTTACCAAACTCTTTTAGTAGTTTTCCAAGTTGGACAATCGTTGTTTTAATAACGCAATTCCTTGTCTATTTTCTGTTTCGTAATTCCGTTTTACTATTTTTATATGTCGAGGATAACTTAAAGCATTCTGTATAAGTTCAATAGACTGTTTGTCCTTAACAATAAAATTTTTGCTAAAAGAAGTCGTGGCCATAGATATCTCCTATGATTTTCTTTCCGGAAAATATAGCAATGTTGATTAGTATAGACAAGGATTAATTGTTTGAAAAATGAACTACAAGGAGGAGTAAAACTATCACTTAATTATTAAAAAACGACTATAGCGTGTAAATCGAATTTTACCTGCTATAACCGTTAAATTAAGATTTACACGCTATAGAAGGTAAATGGCTATATGTTGGCTAATCTTGCAGAGCGTGTTTTCATTCCATTCAATATTTTATTGCTAATTTCAGAAGGAAAATCATCAGGTAGTTGTTGTTTTACGCGTTTGATGGCATCGTCCATTTCTTTATAAAAATAACGAAGAATATCTGTCATCAATGAAGGATCGAAACTAGCTGCTTCAGCTGTTTGGTAAAAATGGCGAGGAAAAATTTGCTCTATGGCATATTTTTTGCCTCGGCTTGCCTGTAATCCCATAGCGAGTTTTGCATCTCGTGAATTAAGTCCTTGCCCTCCAAAATTGGGATAGATAGACATGATGTCATAAAGAGGTGTGAGGTGAAAACGTCCTTCTTGATTGATAAAAACAGAGAAATTCTTTGCATGCCCATCTGTTGCAGCCAAAAGCCAAAATAGTACTTGTGCCTTCATAAAATGAAAACGGTCTTGATCAGCATTTGATGAACCAAGCAAATAATTCATTATACTAATAATGCCAGGTCCTCCTTCATTTTCATATTTTAGAGCTGAAGGTATATTTAGAATTTGGCAAAAATCTTCTTGGGGTAAGCGTATTATCCACGATTTATCTGATGAGTATTTTCTATCAAAGCGTTCTACAGCAAGCGCTTTAATATTTTCTGTTTTAACAATAAAGCAGTGAGGAACAGGAAGATCAAATTCTTTGGCAATTAAGGTACAAAGATATTCATTTTCTACACTATCGGATAAATCCATTGTATAGGAATGCCCTTCAATAACACCAATGGGTAGCTTAATAATGTGTGTAGTCGGCGTATTATTATGTGGTACGCACCAATGATCATCTTTTAAAAGTAATGCTGTTTTTTCTTGCGCACCAGCAATAGAAATTCTGAAATCAGTATATTCTTCAAGCATACCGAGTGGTGTATTAGATTGATATCCTAATAGTATTTTTTCAAGTTCAGCGTTATCAAGTTTGTTATATTCTATTTTTTTTATATTAGCTGGTGTACTACCACTAGGAAGTAACCGTAATGCACCAACCGTATCCGCACCCACGGCAGTTAATAGATCAAATGGTTGATTTGAGTTCGCATTATAGCGACTCACAATACGATTTCTAATTTCAGTATTATCAGGTAAAAGATTATCAAAGAAATTATAGACACAATCTCCTTGATATTCTTGAAGTTGTAGTGGCATAGAAAGAGATATAGGGCGACTTCCCGGTTGATTAACCCAATCTTCAGCATATTGGAATGAATGCGCACCTGAGCTTTTTTTAGTAAAAATGCCCACATAATATTCATTCATATACACATCAAGGCTCGCCATTTACCACTCCTCTTTCCATTCACTTTTGTGTGCTAAATTATTTTTAGCATCTTTAGGGTGAATTTCCATCTCTAAATTTAGTGCGGAGAGTAGTTTGAAAAAGGTTTCTAGCTTGGTGGAATTAGGATTAAGTTCAAAATTGGACACGGTATCTTGTCGAATTCCCACTTTTTGGGCGACTTTACCTTGAGAAAGTTTTTTTGTTAATCGTACATCTTTTAGATGGACGCTGAGCTGATAGGCGTTAATTATAATCATCATCTTCTACCGATTATAGGCGTTAATATCTAATATACCGGTTATAGCGTGTAGATCAAGATTTAGTGGTTATAGCGTGTAAAACAGATTTTACCTGCTACAGCCGTTAAATTAAAGTTTACACGGTGTAACAGGTAAAATGTAGAGGTTACTTCCCAATACAGAAGCTTGAGAAAATACGGCCTAATAAGTCATCTGAAGTAAATTCACCGGTGATTTCACTTAATGCTTGCTGAGCCAGTCTTAACTCTTCTGCCAACAATTCACCGGATTTTGCATAAACCAGTTGTTCATGGCCTTGCTGTAAATGTTCCGCAGCGGTATTTAATGCCTGTAAGTGGCGGCGTCGAGCCAAGAAACCACCTTCTGTATTGCTATTAAAGCCCATGGCTTCTTTTAGGTGATCGCGCAGTAACTCGATACCCATTCCATCACGAGCAGATAGGCGGATCATCGGGTAGTTGCCTTGTGCCGTGATCTCGACATTTTCCCCTGTTAAATCCGACTTGTTACGAATAACAGTAACAGGCAAGGTATTTGGTAAACGTGCCATAAATTCAGGCCAGATATCTTCAGGTGTTGTGGCATCGGTTGTGGTGCTATCAACCATAAACAGTACTCTGTCTGCTTGCTCAATCTCTTTCCAAGCACGTTCAATACCAATGCGTTCAACTTCATCACTGGCTTCACGTAAGCCTGCGGTATCGATAATATGCAAAGGCATACCATCAATATGAATATGCTCACGCAATACATCACGAGTCGTACCCGCAATATCCGTGACAATAGCCGCTTCTCGACCAGCTAATGCATTTAATAAGCTTGATTTACCTGCATTAGGGCGACCAGCGATAACCACTTTCATCCCTTCGCGTAACAGGCTACCTTGGCGAGCTTGAGCACGAACGTCATCTAATTCAGCAATAACTGCGTTAAGTTTTCCTTCGATGATACCGTCAGAAAGAAAATCAATCTCTTCATCAGGGAAATCAATGGCTGCTTCAACATAAATACGTAGGTGAGTTAATGACTCCACCATTTCGTTAATATGGGAGGAAAATGCACCTTGCAATGAATTAATTGCTGAACGCGCAGCTTGTTCTGAGCTGGCATCAATTAAATCGGCAATCGCTTCTGCTTGTGCTAAATCGAGTTTGTCATTTAAAAACGCACGTTCAGAAAACTCACCAGGATTAGCAATACGCACACCGGGAATTTGTAAAATACGTTTTAGTAATAAATCCAGAATTACGGGGCCGCCATGGCCTTGTAGCTCTAGAACATCTTCACCCGTAAATGAGTTAGGATTAGGGAAGAAAAGGGCGATACCCTGATCAAGTACTGAGTTGTCATCATTGCGAAATGGCAGATAATCGGCATAACGAGGTTTAGGCAGTTTGCCTAAAACGGTTTGTGCTACAAGGGCAGCTTTAGGGCCAGAAACGCGTAGGATACCAACACCGCCTCTTCCCGGAGGTGTGGCCTGAGCGACGATAGTATCAGTGCTATGCATGGTGTACTCGCTTAATCAGAATAATCATATCAATATAAAAAACAGAAGGCGGTCATTGTAGACCGCCTTCGCTATTTTATGTCACTTTCCTTTGAATGTAACCAAGGAAGAGGTTTTTCCTCATGTGACCTTATTTTTTGTCTCTACTGTGTAATCCACGTTTTTCCAGACCACGGTAAATTAACTGCTGCTGGATAATAGTCACTAAGTTACTGACGATATAGTACAGAACCAGACCTGATGGGAACCACAGGAAGAATACGGTAAACACAACCGGCATAAAGGTCATGATTTTTTGTTGCATCGGATCAGTTACTGCTGTTGGAGACAGTTTCTGAATGATGAACATTGTCACACCCATTAATAATGGCAGGATGTAGTACGGATCTTGCGCAGACAAGTCTTGGATCCATAACATAAATGGAGCATGGCGTAATTCAACAGAGCCCATCAGCATGTAATACAACGCAAGGAAGATTGGCATCTGGATAATTAATGGTAAACAACCACCCAGAGGATTCACTTTCTCTTGTTTGTATAACGCCATCATTTCTTGGCTCATACGCTGTTTGTCATCACCAATACGTTCACGCAATGCAGCCAGTTTTGGTTGCAGTAAACGCATTTTCGCCATAGAGGTGTACTGTGCTTTAGTCAGCGGATACATGATACCACGAACAATAAAGGTGATCATGATGATGGAGAAGCCCCAGTTACCGATAAAGCTGTGAAGGAACTTCAACAGTTTAAACAGTGGCTGAGAGATAAACCATAACCAACCATAGTCTACAGACAGATCTAAATGAGGCGCAATGGCTGACATTTCTGACTGAATTTCAGGGCCAACCCATAATGTTGAGCTAATATCAGCACTACTATTTGGTGCAATTGTCACCGGTGCTGATTTATAACCAATCAGAGCAATAGATTTGTTTTCTAAAGTGATAGAGTAGAAGTTATTGTTCTGACTATCTTTAGAAGGAACCCATGCTGTTGCAAAGTACTGTTGTAACATTGCAACCCAACCATTATTAGTGGTTAGAGATAAGTTTTTATCTTCGATATCACCAAAACTATATTTTTTATAGTTGGTTTCATCTGATGAGTATGCCGCACCACGATAAGTGTGTAGCGCAAAGTTGCTGCTACCTGTATCACGGCTTTCTGGCAATTTAACAGATTGTTTTAACTGGCCATAGAAGTTCATGGTCAGTGTTCTATCTGTTGTATTCTCAATTTTGTAATCAATACCGATATCGTACTGACCTTTCTTCAGAATGAAGGTTTTGACGAATTTCACGCCTTCTTCATTTACAAAAGTCATAGGTACACGTAATTCATCTTGGTTTTCACCAAGTACGAATTCGTTTTTATCAGCACTATAAACTGGGCGAGATTTCTGATCTGGACCATCTGGGCCGATTAAGCCACTTTGAGCCTGATACAGGAATTGTGGTGTAGTTTCCAGTAAACGGAAAGGTGTCTGTGAATTAAGCTCGGCGGGATAGGCTAACAAATCAGCCTCATCGATAGTACCGCCCTGAGTATTGATACGAATATCAAGTACGTCAGTTTTTACGGTAATCAATTTTGCCTGCTCATTGCTGTTACCAGTTACAGCAAGACTATCACTGCTTGGCACGTCCGCTTGTTGCGAGACCTGAGTAGTAGTGGTGGTGTTTTGTGAAACTTTATCACCCTCCCACTGCTGCCAGATCAGGAAAGAAACGAACAGCAAAGCGATGAATAGAAGATTGCGTTGCGAATCCATCGTTAATTTTCTCTGTTATCGTCGTTTTTTCTAGGTGGGACAGGATCATCACCACCTTCGTGTAAAGGGTGGCATTTTAATATGCGTTTCACTGTTAACCAACTACCTTTTATCATTCCAAACCTGCGCAATGCCTCAATTCCGTAATTAGAGCACGTAGGATTAAAACGACAACGAGGCCCCAACAGAGGACTAATCCCCAGTTGATAGCCCCTAATCAGCAAGATCAGGACTTTTGAGCCAAGCGACAATGACGACGCCATAATTTACCCAACACTTCCGTCAATTGATGGTTATCAAGTTCAGCAACCCCTTTTCTTACTAATAACACAAAATCCATCGGCGGTAATTCATGCTGATGTAAACGAAAGTATTCACGGGCTAATCGTTTAATACGATTGCGCTCATGAGCACGTTTGACGTTTTTCTTTGCGATTGTTAGACCGATGCGGGGATGCCCCAGCTCATTCTGGCGACCCAAAATAGTAACTTCTGGAGAACCCGCACGTTGTGGTTGCTGGAAAACAAAATTGAAATGCTTGGGAGTTAACAAACGTAACTCCCTTGGAAAAGCGAGCTTAACCACGGAATGGTTAGCTTTTATTATTTCGAAGAAACGGTCAGACGAGAGCGGCCTTTCGCACGACGGCGAGCCAGAACCTGACGACCATTTTTAGTGGCCATACGAGCGCGGAAGCCGTGGTTACGGTTGCGCTTCAGTACAGACGGTTGAAAAGTGCGTTTCATGGCGATTTCTACCTACTTAATATAATTACTGATTCAGCAAATGCGTTGACAGACAGGCGTGCAATAAATAAACAAACCGGTACTTCAATCGCAGCATCAATGATGGAAAGATGCGGGATTGTAATAAAATCACTCAAATGCGTCAATGAAGATGACGCTTTAAGTACCGATTTTTGTCGTCTTTTTTAGCAAACCCGATAATCAATCCTGACTTATGCGCAACGAGTACGCTTATTAAGGGCCTAAAAAAGGTCTTAATAAGTGACTTTGTTGGTACAAGCACGCAGGGTGCAAGATTATACGGACTCATGGTGAAAGAGCAAGGATCTTTGGTGGATCAAATGAGAGATATTTGATCACTTACTATAAGAAAGGGAGATTTATGCAAAGAGAAAGTTATCCCCAATTGCTATTTATAGGACGACTCAAGTACACTAGAACGCCTTTGCATATTTCATTTGGTGAATTATCGTAAATCAGCAAGCCTGTGGATAAAAACCATAAAAACTGTGCAAAAGAAAGAGGATCTTCGTTTCATTTTGCGATATGATCCCCCGTCACGATCAGAATAGCCAGTCTGCGATCGTGAGTCACGATGTAAAAAAAATCGTTGTCACCAAGAGTTGTTCCTTATTAAGAATTGAAGAGGAACGGTGTTGTGCACTTTGTATTTAGGCACACAGTGTTTAACTGCATTTTTCCTGTTTATTTTTTAGTCTTGTTTTTTTAGGGGAGTCCGCCGTGTCACTTTCGCTTTGGCAGCATTGTCTTGCCCGATTGCAGGATGAGTTACCTGCCACTGAATTTAGTATGTGGATACGTCCCTTGCAGGCAGAACTAAGCGATGATACGCTGGCGCTGTATGCACCTAATCGTTTTGTTTTAGATTGGGTGAGAGAGAAATACATTAATAATATCAATGCATTATTAGTGGATTTTTGTGGCTCTGAAGTCCCTTCTTTGCGTTTTGAAGTTGGTAATAAACCCGCATCAACACGTACTACGGAAAGTATTCCTAAAGCAGTTGTACATCCAACGGTGAATACGGCTCCAACGCATAGTCAGCCTATCCGCCCAAGTTGGGATAATCAACCTGCTTCTCAACTGCCTGAACTTAATTATCGTTCTAACGTTAACCCTAAACATAAATTTGATAACTTCGTCGAAGGTAAATCAAACCAGTTAGCAAGAGCTGCGGCAAGACAAGTTGCTGATAACCCTGGTGGTGCTTATAACCCACTCTTTTTATATGGTGGAACAGGGCTTGGTAAAACGCACTTATTGCACGCGGTGGGTAACAGCATTATGGAACGTAAAGCGAATGCAAAAGTCGTTTATATGCATTCTGAACGTTTTGTACAAGATATGGTAAAAGCGTTACAAAATAATGCGATAGAAGACTTTAAACGCTATTACCGTTCTGTGGATGCACTATTAATTGATGATATTCAATTTTTTGCCAATAAAGAGCGTTCACAAGAAGAATTTTTTCATACCTTTAACGCATTGTTAGAGGGAAATCAACAAATTATCTTAACATCAGACCGTTATCCTAAAGAGATAAATGGTGTTGAAGATAGATTAAAATCACGCTTTGGTTGGGGATTAACGGTTGCCATTGAGCCGCCTGAGCTTGAAACCCGAGTGGCGATTTTGATGAAAAAAGCGGATGAAAACCAAATTCAGTTACCTGACGAAGTGGCCTTTTTTATTGCCAAAAGACTTCGTTCTAACGTCCGTGAGCTTGAAGGTGCATTAAACCGAGTGATTGCTAACGCAAACTTTACAGGTCGTGCGATTACTATCGACTTTGTACGTGAAGCATTGCGTGATCTGCTCGCCTTGCAGGAAAAATTAGTCACTATTGATAATATTCAAAAAACGGTTGCTGAATATTATAAAATTAAAGTTGCTGATTTACTGTCAAAGCGGAGATCTCGATCGGTTGCCCGACCGAGACAAATGGCGATGGCGCTGGCTAAAGAATTAACCAACCACAGCTTGCCTGAAATCGGGGATGCCTTTGGGGGTCGTGATCATACAACTGTGCTTCATGCGTGCCGAAAAATAGAGCAATTGCGTGAAGAAAGTCATGACATCAAAGAAGATTTTTCTAACTTAATCAGAACATTATCATCCTAGCGCTATGAAATTTATCATTGAACGTGAACAGCTTCTTAAGCCGCTACAACAAGTAAGTGGCCCTTTAGGTGGTCGTCCAACATTACCTATTTTAGGTAACTTATTGCTTAAGGTAACTGAGAATACCTTATCGCTAACGGGGACTGACCTTGAAATGGAGATGGTGGCAAGAGTTAATCTTAGCCAATCTCATGAAATTGGCGCCACAACTGTTCCTGCGCGTAAGTTTTTTGATATTTGGCGTGGGCTACCAGAAGGTGCGGAAATCAGTGTTGAGCTTGATGGTGATCGCCTCTTAGTGCGTTCAGGTCGTAGCCGTTTCTCTTTATCAACATTACCTGCATCTGATTTTCCTAATTTAGATGACTGGCAAAGTGAAGTGGAATTTACTTTGCCTCAAGCAACATTAAAACGTCTAATTGAGTCCACTCAGTTTTCAATGGCGCATCAAGATGTGCGTTATTACCTCAACGGTATGTTGTTTGAAACTGAAAATACAGAGTTACGCACAGTTGCAACAGATGGACACCGTTTAGCGGTATGTTCAATGGATATTGGACAATCTTTACCAGGACATTCTGTTATTGTTCCTCGTAAAGGTGTCATTGAATTGATGCGTTTACTGGATGGCGGTGGTGAAAGCTCACTGCAACTGCAAATCGGTAGTAACAATATACGTGCCCATGTAGGTGATTTTATTTTCACCTCAAAGCTGGTTGATGGTCGTTTCCCTGATTATCGTCGAGTATTACCGAAAAACCCAAACAAAACAGTAACAGCGGGTTGTGATATTCTTAAACAGGCCTTTTCTCGTGCTGCAATTTTATCCAATGAAAAATTCCGTGGTGTGCGTATAAACCTCACCAATGGTCAATTGAAAATTACAGCAAATAACCCTGAGCAAGAAGAAGCGGAAGAGATTGTTGATGTTCAATATCAAGGCGAAGAAATGGAAATTGGCTTTAATGTCAGTTACCTCCTTGATGTACTTAATACATTGAAATGTGAAGAAGTTAAGCTGCTGCTAACAGATGCTGTTTCAAGTGTTCAAGTGGAGAATGTGGCAAGTTCTGCGGCTGCTTATGTTGTTATGCCAATGCGTTTATAATAGCCGCTAACATGATTTTATCCCGTTTATTGATCCGTCATTTTAGAAATATTGAACAGGCGGATCTGCCATTAGCGGATGGCTTTAATTTCCTTGTTGGGCCTAACGGAAGTGGCAAAACAAGTATACTTGAAGCGATTTACACTTTAGGTCATGGGCGCGCATTTCGTAGCTCTCAAGCTAATCGCGTGATCCAGCATGATGAAAATGAATTTATTCTTCATGGCCGCTTGAGTGGGCTAAATGAAGAGAGCCGTGGCTATGCGATTGGATTAAGTAAAGATCGTGAAGGCAATAGTACAGTTCGTATTGATGGCAGCGATGGTCATAAAATTGCAGAGTTAGCAAAATTGTTACCCATGCAATTAATAACACCAGAAGGTTTTACTCTACTGAATGGTGGGCCTAAATATCGTCGCGCTTTTATTGATTGGGGTTGTTTTCATAATGAACCTCGATTTTTTGTTGCATGGTCAGATTTAAAACGTGTATTAAAGCAACGTAATGCAGCACTGAGGCAAGCAACGTCTTATCGACAACTGATACCTTGGGATAAAGAACTTATCTCATTAACAGAACAGATAAGTGAATGGCGAGCTCAATATACCGAAGATATCGCTAAAGATATTGAAGAAACGTGTCGTCTGTTTTTGCCTGAGTTTTCGTTGAAAGTCAGCTTTCAACGGGGATGGGATAAAGAAACAGATTATGGTGAGTTGCTAGCACGTCAATTTGAACGTGATAAAATGCTAGCGTATACCTCACTTGGTGCTCATAAAGCGGATTTACGCATTAGAGCAAACGGCACACCAGTAGAAGATATGTTGTCACGAGGCCAGCTCAAGTTATTGATGTGTGCTTTGAGGCTGGCACAAGGTGAATATTTCACTCGTAAGAATGGGCAAAGATGCCTGTATCTGCTCGATGATTTTGCTTCCGAATTAGATGCAAGTCGGCGTCAGTTGTTAGCCGAGCGTCTAAAATCTACGCAAGCTCAGGTGTTTGTTAGTGCTATAACACAAGGGCAAGTGAAAGATATGCTAGATGTAAATAGCAGGCTATTTAGCGTAGAACGTGGCAAAATAGAGGTTAAACCATAGGAATAAAGCGAGAAACGTTGATGTCGAATACATATGACTCCTCAAGTATCAAAGTATTAAAAGGGCTGGATGCGGTGCGTAAGCGCCCGGGGATGTATATCGGGGATACAGATGATGGAACCGGTCTGCATCACATGGTCTTCGAGGTGGTCGACAACGCAATCGACGAAGCCCTCGCGGGTTTCTGTGATGAGATTATTGTCACTATCCATTCAGATAACTCCGTCTCTGTTCGAGATGATGGTCGTGGAATTCCAACCGGCATTCACCAAGAAGAAGGTGTTTCAGCAGCAGAAGTTATTATGACGGTTCTGCATGCTGGGGGTAAATTCGATGATAACTCCTATAAAGTCTCTGGTGGACTTCATGGTGTAGGGGTTTCTGTTGTTAATGCGTTGTCTGAAAAACTCGAACTGACTATTCATCGCGATGGAAAAATCCATCAGCAAATTTATCGTCATGGTGTACCTGATGATCGCTTAAAAGTGATTGGTGATACTGAAAAATCAGGAACATTTGTTCGCTTCTGGCCAAGTCTTGAAACTTTTAAAGGTGAGACTGAATTCCAGTATGACATTTTAGCAAAACGTCTTCGTGAGTTGTCATTCTTAAACTCTGGCGTTTCTATCCGTTTAATTGATAAACGTGATAACCGTGAAGATCATTTCCACTATGAAGGCGGTATTAAGGCATTTGTTGAATACTTAAGCCGTAACAAAACGCCGATTCACCAAAATGTATTCTATTTCTCCACTGAAAAAGATGGCATCGGTGTTGAAGTGGGGATGCTGTGGAATGATGGTTTCCAAGAGAATGTTTATTGTTTTACCAACAACATTCCACAACGTGATGGTGGTACACACTTAGTTGGTTTCCGTACTGCAATGACGCGTACGTTAAACAACTATATGGATAAAGAAGGTTTTAATAAGAAGTCAAAAATCAGTGCTACGGGTGATGATGCTCGTGAAGGCTTGATTGCGGTTGTTTCTGTTAAAGTACCCGATCCTAAATTCTCATCACAAACAAAAGATAAACTGGTTTCTTCAGAAGTGAAAACAGCGGTAGAAACGCTGATGAATGAGAAGCTGGTGGAATATCTGTTAGAAAATCCAAACGACGCGAAAATTGTTGTTGGTAAAATCATTGATGCCGCTCGTGCTCGTGAAGCAGCGCGTAAAGCACGTGAGATGACACGTCGTAAAGGCGCATTAGATTTAGGTGGTTTACCGGGTAAATTAGCGGACTGTTCTGAACGTGATCCTGCTTTCTCTGAACTGTACTTAGTGGAAGGGGACTCTGCGGGTGGCTCTGCAAAACAAGGGCGTAACCGTAAAACGCAGGCTATTCTTCCGTTAAAAGGTAAAATCTTAAACGTTGAGAAAGCGCGCTTTGATAAAATGTTGGCTTCTCAAGAAGTTGCAACGTTAATCACAGCATTAGGTTGTGGTATCGGTCGTGATGAATATAACCCAGATAAACTACGTTATCACAGCATTATCATCATGACGGATGCGGACGTCGATGGTTCTCACATTCGTACTCTGTTACTGACATTCTTCTATCGTCAAATGCCAGAAATTATCGAACGTGGTCATATCTTTATTGCTCAGCCACCACTTTACAAAGTGAAGAAAGGTAAACAAGAGCAATACATCAAAGATGACGACGCAATGGACGAATATCTGATGTCGATCGCGCTTGATGGAGCCGCACTTTATGTGAGTGAACACGCACCAGCAATGCACGGTGAGCAACTTGAAAAACTGGTTGTTGATTATCATACAGCGCACAAGATTATTCGTCGTATGGAGCGTATCTATCCACTTAGTATGTTAAACAGCTTGGTATATCACTCAACGCTAACAGAAGATGCGTTATCTGATAAAGCTAAAGTTGAAGAGTGGATGAGTGGCTTGGTTAACCGTCTAAATGAAGCGGAAGACCAAGGTAGTACTTATAGCTACACTATCGCTCAAAATGATGAAAACCGTCTGTTTGAACCTGTGTTACGTATTCGTACTTATGGTGTGGATACAGACTACAAACTGGATTATGACTTTATCCACAGTAGCGAATATCAACGTATTACTCATTTAGGTGACATTATCGGTAACCTAATTGAAGAGGGTGCGTTTATTGAGCGTGGAGAGCGTCGTCAGGCGATTTCAAGCTTTGAAGAAGCACTTGAGTGGTTAACAAAAGAATCACGTCGTGGCCTTGCTGTACAGCGTTATAAAGGTCTTGGTGAAATGAACCCAGAGCAATTATGGGAAACCACCATGAATCCAGATACACGCCGTATGATGCAAGTTACAGTGAAAGATGCGATTGCAACCGATGAATTATTTACCACCTTAATGGGTGATGCGGTTGAACCTCGTCGTGCCTTTATCGAAGAGAATGCGCTGAAAGCTGCAAATATCGATATCTAGTTTTAGATTAAGTTAGATAAAAAAGCGGAGCCATGAAAATGGTTCCGCTTTTTTGTTGGCTAAAACAATAACGCTTATCCGCGTTGTCCGACCAAACGACATAGCATTTCTGTTACTAAATAGCTCTTTTCAAATGAGCTAACAGGTAAAAACTCAAAACGAGAGTGGAAATTCAGTGCACCAGTAAAATAGTTTGGTGTTAGTAATCCTCTTGCAGAAAGCGCAGAGCCATCTGTGCCGCCTCGCATTGGGATCACATTAGGTTGAATATCTAATCGTTTTAATGCCTCAAAAATAAGTTCGATAGCTGTACGATCTTCCCCTATCGAATCACTGATATTGCTATACACATCGACAATCTCGTAATCGATTTGCGCACGAGGGTGGCGAGCTTGGATCAAAGCAACAGATTGCTTAATAAACTGTTTACGGGCTTCATAACTTTGTTTATCAAAATCACGAATGGCCATTTTAATCACCGCATTATCAGGGTTGGCGATTAAATCAGTGACATAGAAATAACCTTCGCGATGTTCGGTGTGCTCTGGTGTATCAAAGCGGTCAAAACAGCCAATAAAATCATGAGCAACACGAATTGGGTTTAATAATACGTTTTTCGCTGACATTGGGTGCGCAGTAATACCTTTTACAGACACTTTAATTGATGCTGCATTAAAGGTTTCATACACCACTTCGCCTAATGCACAGCAATCTATGGTGTAAGCAAAATCAACGTTGAAGCGAGATAAATCCATCAGTTTAGAACCGCGTAATCCAATCTCTTCATCAGGTACAAACGCAACATAGATATCGCCACAATCAAAATCAGCATGTTGAAGTTTATCCATTAACTCCATAACCACAGTGATCGCTGCTTTATTATCAGCACCTAATACGCTGGTACCATCACTGAAGATAATCTCTTCACCAATATAAGGTTCTGCTTCAGGGTGTTCTTGAGCTTTAAACCAGACATCTTTTTCTTTATTTAAGCAGAGATCTTTTCCTTCATAACGCAGTGTTTGAGGGTGAATATCAGGCGAAATACCCACATCAACAGTATCAAGGTGAGCAACAAACCCAACTTTAGGGGCATTGGGTTTAGTACCCGGTCTCATTGCATATAAAATGGCATGAGAATCGATATAGATGTCTTTTAGTCCATAAGTTTCTAGCTCTTTAGCCAGTAACTTTGCTAACTCAAGTTGCCCTTGCGTGCTGGGTACCACAGAAGCTGATGCATCACTTTGGCTTTCAATTGCCAGATAACGGAAGAAACGCTGTTCTAACTTTTGACCTAGGGTGTTCATTATAATGTTGTTCCTAATACAGTTGTTTTTATAAGCGTGAGTTATGATGCCGGTTGCCATGTATATCCACTGTCAAAGCCAAGAGGAATATCGAGTCCCCAGAAGACAAACAGTGTTGTCGTTAACACAATAAGCAAGCCAATAGTGAAAGGGATCATCATTGAGCATAGTGTACCGATACCAGCCCCTTTATAGTATTTTTGGCAATACATCAAAATCAGTGGGTAGAATGGGAACATCGGTGTACTCACATTCATTGCGGAATCACTGACACGGAACGCAGCTTGCGTTAATTCAGGTGAAATTCCGACAGCCATTAACATTGGCACTAATACCGGTGCAATAACAGCCCATTTTGATGTTGCTGAGGTGATCATGATATTTAAAATAGCAGTCAGCAAAATCACACCTAATACCGTCATACCTGAAGGCATATTAAGCGTACGCAGTAACTCTGCACCTGATAGCGCTAATAAAGTTCCTAAATTCGAGTGTTGGAAAGAGTAAAGAAACTGAGCTGCAAAAAAGGCAAAAACGATAAATGGGATCAGCGATTTAGTGATATTTTCCATTGCTTTGACGATATCTTTTGTGGAAGCAAAAGACTTGGTCATATAGCCATAGATTAAACCGGGTACAGAGAAGAAGATAAACAGTAAAGGCACCACAATTTGCATAATTGGCGCTTTAGGGCTGGTTAAGCTCCCTTCTGGTGAACGTAATGGCGAAGTTTCTGGTAATAACAGGGCAAATAAACCAATTCCCATCAACACAACCGCCCAACCAGCAAAACGGAATGCGCGTTTTTCTATTGGTGTGATTTCACCCAACTCCGCATCCTTGGTATCAATCCCTGAAGAGACTGGGCAGTTTTTGTTTAACCAAGGCTCGACAATTTTTTCAGTGATATACCAACAAGTTAAAATAACACCAAATGTACCACCTACACTAAAAAAGTAGTTACATAAAACGTTAACGCTATATCCCGGAGCCATAATTTGCGCCGCTTCTTGAGTAAAGCTTTGCATTATTGGATCAATGATTGACGGTGTATAACTTGCGGTAAATCCACCTGCTAAACCTGCAAATGAGGCGGCGATCCCAGCTAAAGGATGACGACCACTAGCATAGAACATCATCGCAGAGACAGGCATAAGAATAACGTAAGCTGAGTCAGACGCTAAGTGCGCAACAATACCAACAAAGACAACCGTTGGTGTTAGCATTTTAGGAGAAATAAACGAAAGCATCTTTTTTAAAGCTGTTTTAATAAAGCCACTGCTTTCTGCAATACCAATTCCTAATGTTGCAACAATCGTTATTCCAAGTGGCGGAAAGCTAATGAAATTTTTTACCGCACTTGTCACAAATAATATGATTTCTTCATATTGAAACATATTAATAACGGTGATTTTCTCTTTAGTCACTGGATGGAAATAATCAAAATGTACAAAAGAGAGGAGAAATGAAAATATCCAGCAGATCACTAGGGCGTAAACGAACAGCATCGTAACATCAGGCATGACATTACCAATACGTTCTACTCGGTTTAAAAAACCTTTTTTATTGGGTTGTGTTTGTGTTGTCATATTTATAATGCATCTTTTTATAAAAGTAATAAAAATAACCATAAATAAATGACAATATAAAGTAAATTTATTTTTAAATAATAAGTAGTTACCGCAACCTCTCTTTAATAAAGAGAAAAGGGATAATATATTAGAAATTGTTATAATTGGATTTTCTTCGTCATTACTTTTCAGTTGTTAAAAAATACTTTATTTATTTTTGCGCTCTATTTTAAATAAAAATAGGTGAATTATTCTGAATAACCTGACTGAATTCTTTAGCGTTATTTTTGAAAGTATTGTAGGAAACGTATTTTATAAATCGCCATAAAATTAAAAATAAATAAAATATGAAAATTTAAAAATAGTTTTGTGAAAAAAGAAGAGGAGGAGAAATAAGAAATAAAGCTAATAGCTATTGAGAATAAGAATACCAACCATTTCTATTTTCTAAAAATGGCCGATATTCCAAATAATTAATATTAACGCAGAATATTCAGCATACGACGTAAAGGCTCTGCGGCACCCCATAACAGTTGGTCACCCACTGTAAAGGCTGAAATAAATTCAGGGCCCATATTCAGTTTACGAATACGGCCTACTGGTGTGCTCAATGTACCGGTAACTGCGGCAGGTGTTAATTCACGTATAGTTAACTCACGATCATTAGGAATGACTTTTACCCAATCATTATGGCTTGCGAGTAACTGTTCAATCTCAGTAACAGGTAAGTCTTTCTTCAGTTTTAAGGTAAATGCTTGGCTATGGCAGCGTAATGCGCCAATACGAACGCAAAGACCATCCACAGGAATGATATTTGAACCTGTATTGAGGATCTTGTTAGTTTCTGCTTGTCCTTTCCACTCTTCGCGGCTTTGACCATTTTCTAATTGTTTATCAATCCAAGGGATCAAGCTACCTGCTAGAGGAACACCAAATTGTTCAGTGGGCATCGCACCACTGCGTGTAAAGTTAGTGACTTTACGTTCAATATCTAAGATTGCTGATGCTGGGTTTTCTAGCTCTTTAACCACTTGATTATGTAAAGAACCCATCTGTGACAGTAACTCTCTCATATGGCGAGCACCAGCCCCAGAAGCCGCTTGATAAGTGGATACACTTGCCCATTCCACTAAATTGTTAGCAAACAGGCCACCTAATGACATCAGCATTAAACTGACGGTACAGTTACCGCCGACAAAGGCTTTAATACCTTTATTTAAGCTGTCTTGAATATGCTGTCCATTAACAGGATCGAGAATAATCACGGCATCATCATTCATACGCAGTGCTGATGCTGCATCAATCCAGTAACCTTGCCAACCTACTTGACGCAGTTTTGGATAGATTTCATTGGTGTAGTCACCACCTTGGCAACTAATAATAATATCGAGTGATGCCAAGGTATCAATATCATAAGCATCTTGCAGAGTGCTACGGTGATTACCATAAGCGGGTGCTACTTCACCTAATTGAGATGTGGTGAAGAAAACAGGGTTTATCCCATCAAAATCACGTTCTTCAACCATTCTTTGCATTAAAACGGAGCCGACCATACCACGCCAGCCCACAAAACCAACATTTTTCATTGTAATTACCCTGTCTTTATCTGTAGGAATAGTGAGAGACCTCACACTAACCTGACAAAATATAGAGATGGGTGCAAGTTAATTTATTGATTATTTACCAAAGAATTAGAAGTGTTTCTTATAGTCTGCGTAGAGTTAACAAAAGAAAGCCACAGAACGAACAAATATCAATGAGTTGTTAAAAAAGAAAATGAACCAACCATAAAAGTGTAAGAATAATCTGCTATATCTTATTTTCTTTTTTAGGATAAATAAAAATATATTCTTGTTTAAGAAAATAGAGTAAAAATAGAAAAATGTAAAATAGTGTAATATATAAGAAAAACGTATTTACTTAGAGATGACTCCAAGCTTTATACTGAAAGTCATTATTCAATAGATGATGTATTTTCATAAATAAAAATAATGATGAATGTTCTTCATTTAATCTAAATTTTATTTTACCTTAATTAAAAGGCACTAGGAGGCGAAGATGGATATATCCACATTCATTCCATTATCTACATACTACTCATATTTAAAACGGTTTGTGATCTCACCAACCACGATGGGTACTATCGCGCCTTCATCTCGTTGGTTATGTTATGAAATGTTAGATAAACTCAATTGGCAACAGGACATTCAGGTTGCTGAGTTAGGTGCCGGTACAGGGGTTATTACTCAACAGATCTTAAAAAGAATGTCGTTGAATTCTTCATTAGATGTTTTTGAAATAGAACCCAGCTTTGCGACAGAATTAGATAAAATTAACGATAAGCGATTAAGGGTCTATACCGCATCAGCAGAAAAATTAAATAGCCATTATAATATGATTATTTCAGGGCTACCTTTTTTATCTATTCCTAAAAAAACAGGTTTAAAAGTTTTAAAACGCGTGCATAAAGAGCTATTAAAAACACAAGGTTGTTTTGTATTATTTCAATATACAACTCGATATGAAAAAACGTTATCTCGTTATTTTCATTTAGAAAAAAAATTGGTAATGCTGAATGTTCCTCCTGCTTGGGTTTATTATTGCACGCCAAAAAATAAAATAGGGTAAATGCAAAGCTTGTTCGACATTTATATTGCAAATAACAAATAAGAATAAATGTTATTTATTTAGATAATGTGTGAGCAAGCAAAATAATACTCTTTTCAATTTCAATAGGATCATGAGCCGCATACCCTAATAATACGCCTTGTTTTGGGTAGGTTTGGATGCAGTAACGTGATAAAGGCTGTATAGCTAATCCAATCTCTCGTGATTTTTTCACAATATATTCTTCTGTATAGTCAGCTTGCAACCAGCAGACAATATGGATACCTGAATCTGTCGGTGCAACACAGAAAACATGAGATAGATGTGTTTTTATGGCATTAGTTAACACTTGATAACGTTCATAACAGGCTTTGCGTATTCGCCTAACATGACGTGCATAATGCCCTTGAGAAATAAACAGCGCCAATGTGGCTTGCTCTAAAAAGCCAGAATGTGAATCGGTATAGTATTTAGCGGCTTTAAAGGCATCAACTAAAGGTAAAGGAACCACTAAAAAGCCTAAACGAAATCCGGGATACATCATTTTTGAGAATGTACCAGCATAAATAACGCGCTGGTATTTATCTAATCCTTGGAGAGATTGAATGGGTTTAGAGTGATAGCGAAATTCACTATTGTAGTCATCTTCAAAGATCCACACATTATTGGATGACGCCCACTCTAACAACGCAATACGGCGTGAAAGTGAGAGTGTATTACCCAAAGGGAATTGATGCGAAGGTGTCGTAAAAACAAGTTTTGCTTCAGGACACTTTTCTATCCCTTGAGAAATATCCATCCCATTAACATCCGAATTTATTGGATGTGATTTTATACCATAAGATGTGAAGATCCCTCGAGCACTGTCATAACCAGGATCATCTAACCAAACTGCATCACCTTCTTTTAATAATACTCTGGTGGTGAGATTAATCGCTTGCTGTGTTCCATTCACAATAATGATTTGTTCAGGTTGGCAAAAAAGCCCACGAGTTGATTGCATATATTGGCATATCATCTCTTTTAAGGGTGTGTAACCTGTTGGCGAATTAAATGTTGCGAGTGCTTTTTTCGATTGTCGCCAAACTCGCCCTAATAACCTTCCCCAAAGCTCATGTGGAAACAGATCAACACATCCAACGCCAACATGAAATATCGGATTACTATTGATATTGGGTTGTGATTGTTGCCAAAAAGCTTGTGCTTTTTGCATATTGGGGTTTAGTGTTTCTAATGGGCTTTCGATTGAGGGTGATGAAATAGAGTGGGTTGTTTTGATCCACTTATCCGAAATAATGGCATCAGGGATTGTGCTTGCAACAAAAGTACCTGCACCGCGTCGAGTAAATAAATAGCCTTCATCAATTAAACGTTCAAATCCTGCAATAACAGAATTGCGGGAAATCGACATCATTTCAGCTAAGGTACGGCTTGATGGTAAACGACTACCTGATGTTAAGCGTCCATCTAAAATCGCTTTTCTAATCGCGTGATAAACCTGAGAACCAATAGGTCCTTCTTCTAAAACAAGGTTAGGGAAATAAGCTGTTTTTTTCTGTTTCATAAAGTGGACCCTATAAAAACACAAAAAGTGTACCTTATTGAGAACCAAAATTAAACGTACCATGACCACGATTAAAGGCAGGTGATACCTTTTTATAGCATTTATGAAAGTAGAAGGAAGTGAAGAGATGAGCACAACACCAATAGCTGTTTCAATTCAATTTGTTGAACAAGAGCATTATGCTCAATGGTTACCACATTGGTTAAATTATCAAGCATTTTATAAAGTTGAGTTATCAGAAGAGACAACATTAAAAACATGGACACGTTTTTTTGATGAAAAAGAACCTGTTTATTGTGCTGTAGCGATGGAAGGTGAAAAGGTATTAGGCTTTGTACATTATCTTTTTCATCGTTCAACATGGGCTGAAAGTGATTTTTGTTATTTAGAAGATTTATTTGTTTCACCAGATACACGTGGTCGCCATGTAGGTAAGCAACTTATTGAGTTTGTTAATCAGCAAGCAAAACAGCGTGATTGTGCTCGTTTATATTGGCATACACAGGAAACCAATTTACGTGGTCAGCGCTTATATAACTGGGTGGCAGAAAAACCGGGTGTAATTGAATACCGTATGGCGCTATAAAAGAACGTTAGGTAGGACAGACAGGGTATAAAAGAGATGGCGATATTTACCATCTCTTTTCTGAGTTAGGGTTATTTATTAGATTTGGGTTAATTAAACTCTTGTTGGCAATAAAACTCATTGCCAACTTTTTTTGCCTCTTCACAAGCTTGTTTCATTAATTCATCTGCTTTTTGCTTGTTTGGCTCGATAATATGATATTGGCCAGAGAACATAAAAGAAGCCATTGCTTGAGCAAATCCTTCAAAAGTCATTTCATTCGCTTTTGCAAACCACATATTCGCTTTTTCAGTATCTACAGGTACATTACCAACTCCACTATAAAGAACACCTAGCCAAATCGGAGCGTAAACAAGCTCTGGTTGATGAGTTGCTGCAGCTTCTTCTAATAATGTAATTGCTTTTTTGTAATCTGTTTCACCAGATAAAGGTGCTATAAGAGCCGTTGCTAAACTTATTTTTCCTCTTATGCTTCCTTTATTTGCTGAGATTGTTGCTAATTTTCTCGCTTCAACATAATAATTTTTAAAGTAAGGATCCGCATTAAATAAATAGAGATCAGCAAGTAATGCATAGGCATCGGCATAGTCGTTTTTTATTGCCTCATTTGCCCATAATTGGGCATTAAGAATATTTTTTTCGACACCCGTTCCCATTAAATACATTTCAGCTAATTGATATTGAGCTGGTGCATTGTGATTTAGTGCTTCTTTGTGAGTATCTTCAAATTTTCTTTTGTCTTGCTCTTCAAAATTAGCATGTAAAGAAAAGGAGAAAAAAAGCGTAATTAGGCTGATAAAGGTCGAAATATATTTAATAAATGTCATGTAGAGTACCGTTTGTAATGATTTTGAAAATCTTACCAATAATAATGGTATAAAAGCAGTTTATTTCTTCGATTTAATCAAATAAATAACAATATTGGGAGCGCGATAATGGCGATTGACCTTAGCAATCTTGTCACAGAAAGTAGAAATCATAACAGTGAAAATATAGACACGCTTTCAACCTTCGATATGCTAAAAGTCATTAATAATGAAGATAAAAAAGTACCATTAGCAGTCGAGAAAACGTTACCTGAAATTACTCAATTGGTTGATAAAGTTGCGATTGCTTTTTCTCAAGGTGGTCGTCTTATTTATTGTGGCGCTGGTACATCGGGGCGATTAGGGATTTTAGATGCCAGTGAATGCC
Organism: Proteus sp. ZN5; assembly: GCF_011046025.1. Taxonomy (GTDB): domain Bacteria; phylum Pseudomonadota; class Gammaproteobacteria; order Enterobacterales; family Enterobacteriaceae; genus Proteus. The sequence goes on along the minus strand of NZ_CP047639.1, from coordinate 424,752 downwards.
CTCCAACTTATGGTACACCTCATGAAATGGTGATTGGATTAATTGCTGGTGGACACAAAGCTATTTTACAAGCCGTCGAGAATGCAGAAGATAATACTCAATTAGGCGAACAAGATTTACGCCAACTTAATTTTAACGAGAAAGATGTTTTAGTGGGTATTGCTGCAAGTGGTAGAACACCGTATGTGATAGGTGCTTTGCAGTATGCAAAATTATTAGGCGCAACAACAGGAGCTATTAGTTGCAATCCAGAAAGTCCGATTGCCAAACTTGCTGATATTGCTATTACACCGATTGTGGGTGCTGAAGTGGTAACAGGTTCATCGCGTATGAAAGCCGGCACAGCACAAAAACTTATCTTAAATATGATAACAACAGGCGCGATGATAAAAATCGGCAAAGTTTTTGGTAATTTAATGGTGGATGTTGAAGCGACTAATGCCAAATTGGTTGAACGCCAAATTCGCATTGTAATGCAAGCAACGGAATGTGAAAGAGCTATCGCTGAAGAAGCATTATCACAATGCCATCGCCACTGTAAAACGGCAATTTTAATGATCTTAGCAAATGTAGATGCACAGCAGGCCACACAGATGCTTAATCAAAACAAAGGATTTATTAGAAAGGCATTGGGGGAGTGATTAAATAATTTTAGTTTTTATCACTTAGTTTTCTTAGGTGTTGTGCTAACTGTTGGCTATTTTTAGTTCCTGTGGCTGCCTCAACAGTTAGATTCTCCAACACATCGTCAATATCTATTATTTTTATACCATTGCGATAAAGAAAAGTCATAGTGACAAAAAAGCAGTTCGCTTATTATCATCATTAAAAATATGACCTCGAGAAATGGCGATCCAATAGGTCACAGCTAGTTCATAAATATCTGTTATGCCTTCATAATGAGTACGATTTTGTACTCTGTAAATAAGTGCTTCGGCTCTTCCTGATTCAGACATTCCTGCAACACCAGGAAGTTGCCTTAAGACCCTATCATGAAAAGCAATAACTTCTTTTGCACTTACCCAATTCATCGGTTTGTTAATGCTTTAATTGTGTGCCCATGGCGTTGCATAATAATATCAAATTCAGCATTTAGCTTTGCGTTTTGGTAGGCTTCAAATTCAGCTTTGCTGATAACAATGGCAGAACTACCATCTCTACGTGTTATTTCAACGGGTTCACCACGGAAGGCAGCATCTAGAACTTCAGAAATATTCGCTCAAGCTTGAGTAGAGGTATAAGTATGCATCATTTTCTCACATTATTTAATGTACATTTAAATGTGTACATGTTGGCTGTGCAAATTTCAATTTACAAAATAAAATGAGAAGTCTTTTATAACAAAAAAGCCAGTGAATACAAGGTGTTTACTGGCTTAATGATGGGCTGTAAACCGCTAAGAAATCTTATTCAATGTTTTGGATCTGCTCACGCATTTGTTCAATTAAAACTTTTAATTCAATGGCTGAATTAGTGACTTCAGTATTAATTGATTTCGATGCTAATGTGTTGGATTCACGGTTAAATTCTTGCATCATAAAATCAAGACGACGACCTACGGCTTCTTTTTTCACGAGAATTTTGCGTGTTTCTTTAACGTGAGCTTCTAATCTATCAAGCTCTTCAGCAACATCTAAACGTTGCGCTAACATCACTAATTCTTGCTCTAAACGATTATTATCAATTTGAACTTGAGCTTCTTCTAATTTGCTCGTTAAGCGTTCACGTTGCCATTGTAAAACTTCTGGCATCTGTGCTCTCACCTTAACAACTTCTTCGCAAACAGCATCTAAACGCTGTTCGATCAGTACTTTCAGTGATTGTCCTTCAGCTTCACGGCTTGCGATGAATGCATCGATCGCTAAATCTAATTCAGTTAAAAGCTCAGTACCAATGGCGTCTAAATCTTGCTCTTGTGCGGAAATAACACCCGGCCAACGCAAAATATCAAATGGGCTGATAGTCCCTTCATGACTGTGGCTTTTTACCCAGTTGGCAGAAACAATTAGTTGTTTTGCTAAATTTTCATCAAGATTAAGTTCGCCTTGAAAGCGAGCATTAAGATCAAAACGTAAGTTACATTCAATTTTACCACGCGTTAAGCGATTACGTAGACGTTCACGAATAACAGGCTCTAAACTACGTAATTGCTCAGGTAAACGAATATAAGTTTCAAGATAGCGTTGGTTTACGGAACGTAATTCCCATGCAGCGCTACCCCAGTCTTTTTTGATGTCTCGGCGAGCAAAAGCGGTCATGCTACGGATCATAATAGGGTCTCAATAGTGTAAAAGATGATACGATTATAACCCTAGGCATCGATACAGGATAGGCATAAGCCATTTTAGGTCGTATAATGCGCCCCCAATATGTCAGAGAAAGCGGAGATAACACCATGCGTCCAGCAGACAGACAAGCAGACCAAGTACGTCCTATTACCATCACTCGCCATTATACAAAACACGCTGAGGGTTCTGTATTAGTCGAATTTGGTGATACTAAAGTCTTGTGTAACGCCACTGTAGAAGAGGGTGTACCACGTTTTCTTAAAGGACAAGGGCAAGGTTGGGTAACCGCAGAATACGGTATGCTTCCTCGCGCAACAAATAGTCGTAATGCACGTGAAGCGGCTCGTGGTAAACAAACTGGCCGTACTATGGAAATTCAACGCTTAATTGCACGCTCATTACGTGCGGCTGTTGATTTAAAAGCATTAGGTGAATTCACTATCACTGTTGATTGTGACGTTATTCAAGCTGATGGTGGTACACGTACGGCCTCTATCTCCGGTGCTTGTGTCGCATTAGTTGATGCTTTAAATAAAATGGTTGAAGAAGGTAAACTGAAAAAGAGCCCTCTTAAATCAATGGTCGCTGCTGTATCTGTGGGGATCGTTGATGGTGAACCATTATGCGATCTTGAATATGTTGAAGATTCTGCCGCAGAAACAGATATGAATGTGGTGATGATTGATGATGGTCGTATGATTGAAGTTCAAGGTACGGCAGAAGGCGCACCATTTAGTCACGAAGAATTACTTGCTTTACTCGCCCTTGCAAAGGGGGGATTAGAGAAAATATTTGAAGCGCAAAAAGAGGCGCTTAAGCAATAAATTATATTTTTAAGGCGACTGAGAAGTCGCCTTTTTTATGTCTAAAATTTGTCATCAAGTAACGTAGAGAGGAGAAAGAAATGAAAGCCTACCAACGCCGCTTTATCGAACTAGCATTAGCAAAAAATGTCCTGAAATTTGGTGAGTTCACACTGAAATCAGGAAGGGTGAGTCCTTACTTTTTTAATGCCGGTTTATTTAATACAGGGCGTGATTTGGCTTTACTGGGGCAGTTCTATGCGCAAACATTATTAGATAATAATGTGTCTTGTGATGTGTTGTTTGGACCCGCTTATAAAGGGATACCTATTGCAACCACAACGGCAGTCGCATTGGTTGAGCATCATGATATCGATATCCCTTACTGTTTTAATCGCAAAGAGGCTAAAGATCATGGTGAAGGAGGAACATTAGTAGGAAGCCCATTGAAAGGTAATGTTGTGATTGTCGATGATGTCATTACAGCAGGTACTGCAATTCGTGAATCAATGGAAATTATAAAACAACATGATGCAATGCTTTCTGCCGTGTTATTAAGTTTGGATAGACAAGAGAAAGGGCGAGAAGAACTTTCTGCAATACAAGAGTTAAAACGTGATTATCAATGCCAAGTGTATTCGATTATTACCTTGGATGATTTAATTAGTTACCTAAGTGAGAATGAAACACTGTCTGAGCATTTACCTGCGGTTAAAGCTTATCGTGAGCGCTATGGCGTGAATTAATAAAGTCAATACGCGATAAACGAGTTGGTCGATTAGAGATAAAAAAAAGCCCTCGCCCAATTATGGGCGGGGTGAGTAGTACAATGAATCTTCTGTGACAATTATCACAGATATTGAAATATAAAAAGGACTTTTACAGCAGGGGCAAAGCGAGTCGCTAATGCCACAATGTAGGAACTGCACGAGTGCCATTCCTGATAAATACATTAGGTAATTGTGTACCAGAGGACGCATGTTAACACAAATAAGAAAAAAACGGCATATCTGTAAATTTCAAATTGTTGAGTTAAATCACGAGTCCATCATTTCATTGTAACTGTGCCAAAATTAATGGCCAGCGAGCTTCAAATTCTTGAGTGGGTTGATAGCGAAATTCTGTGCGTACAAAGCGTGCTAACATACCTTCACAAAAAGCGAGTAGTTGTGAAGCAAGTAATGCTTCATCATGCAAGAAAGCACTACCTTCACGAATTTTACGCTCTTTAATGACTTGTCGTAATTGAACCTCAATACGCTCATAAAGCTGGTTTATTCGCCCTTGCAATCTGTCTTGTTCAAACATCAATGCATGACCAGTCAAAATACGAGATAGCCCTGGGTTTTTCTCAGCAAAACCGAGGATCAAGATAAGAATTAAGCGAATTCTTGCAACAGCCTCTTTTTCGTCTTTTAAAATCAAATTAATACGGGAGACTAAGCTATCTTCGATAAACTCAATCAAGCTATCAAACATTTTGGTTTTACTGGGAAAATGTCGATAGAGCGCGGCTTCAGATACACCAACAGTGGCAGCAAGCTTTGCCGTTGTGATGCGCTGACTACCATCACTTGATTCCAACATTTGGGCAAGTGATTGTAAGATTTCATCCCGTCTATTTCTTTTCTTTTTGGTTTCTTTTTCTTCTGCCATGACTGATAAGGCCCCTGCTAAAAGCAAAACAAATCAGTAAACCTTTGCACTAAGGTTTTTAGTGCAAAGGGAGTGATATCGTCATTGATATAATTAATGCAAGACGTCGTTATTATTGGCGGCCGGAGTGACCAAAGCCACCGCTACCACGTTCCGTTGCGGTAAAATCTTCAACAATATTAAATTCAGCTTGAACTACGGGCACTATAATCATTTGAGCAATACGCTCACCCGGTTCGATGGTAAACGCTGTTTGACCACGATTCCAAACAGATACCATCAGTTGACCTTGGTAATCGGAATCAATCAGTCCAACTAAGTTACCTAATACAACACCGTGTTTATGGCCTAAACCTGAACGAGGAAGTACCATTGCTGCTAATCCTTCATCGGCAATATGTACAGCAAGACCTGTAGGTAATAATTCGGTTTGCCCTGGTTCAAGAACTAATGGTGCATCAAGGCAAGCGCGTAAATCTAAACCAGCAGAGCCTGTCGTGGCATAAGCAGGAAGTGGATATTCTTGACCAATACGTGCATCAAGGATTTTAACATCAATTTTTTTCATCATAATGTTTGGCTATCTCGTCAAGTAGGCGATGGCTAAGTTGTGCTTTACTACTGTGTGGTAAGCGCACTTCTCCATTAGCCCAAATAAGGTGTAATGCATTGTTATCACTGTTAAAGCCTTGATTTTCTACTGAAACATCATTGGCACAGATTAAATCGAGTTGCTTTTGTTCTCGTTTTTTGCGGGCATATTCTTCCACATTCTGGGTTTCGGCTGCAAATCCAACAACAAAAGGACGGTGTTCAACCATTTTTCCGACACTCGCGACAATGTCGGGGTTTTTTACCATAGTGATGGTGACTTCATCACCTTGTTTTTTTATTTTTTCAGCCGCGATAAGTTTAGCGCGGTAATCTGCAACCGCCGCACAACCAATAAAAATATCTTGTGAAGGTGCGATTAGCATCACTTGTTCATACATTTCTTGTGCGCTTTCAACGTCAATACGTTTAACACAAGCGGGTGTCGGTAATGTGACAGGCCCTGCGATAAGTGTGACATCAGCTCCACGTAATGCGGCTGCTTGTGCAATCGCAAATCCCATTTTCCCTGAGCTATGATTACTGATAAAACGCACTGGATCTAAGGCTTCACGAGTCGGACCTGCGGTTATCGTAATTTTTTTACCTGCAAAATCTTGTGGCTGCAAAGCAAGTTGTTTTTCAGCTAATGCGACAAGTGCTAAAGGATCTAACATTCGTCCCGGCCCTACATCACCACAAGCTTGGCTACCAGAGTCAGGCCCCCAAATTAAGCAGCCACGTTGCTCTAAAGCTGATAAATTTTCTTGTGTAATCGTGGCTCTGTACATTTGCTGATTCATTGCTGGTGCAATAGCGATAGGTGCGCTACTCGCTAAACAGAGTGTGGTAAGTAAATCATTTGCCATACCCACTCGTAAACGTGCAATAAGATCGGCAGTAGCAGGTGCAAGTAGAATTAAATCAGCCCATTTACCTAATTCAATATGCCCCATAGCGGCTTCTGCTGCTGGATCAAGTAAATCATCCGCAACAGGAAAACCAGAAACAGCTTGTAGTGATAAAGGTGTCACAAATGCATGAGCTGCAGAGGTCATTACAACTCGCACAATTGCACCTTTTTCACGTAAACGGCGTACAAGTTCAGGTGCTTTATAGGCCGCAATACCACCACTGATACCAAGAATAATCTTTTTGTCGTGAAGTGTAGTCATGATGAAATGCCTAAGTACATAAATAATTGTCCGTAATTTTACCACAAGGTCGTCGTGAATTCGGAATTCTATGTAACATCATGTTTTATAGATTAAATTTTTGCGATTCATCTCGCATAAATTTAATATGTGTCTTTTTTATACAAGATTAGCAGTTTATATTAAATTAACTGTATAAAACAACAGTTGTTTTACGATTGGCATTTAATGATGAGTGATGCTTCACCTAAATCCTAATGCTTATATGAATAGATAAAATAGATCATTAATACCACTGCCTTTACTTATTAAGGAGTCCACGGATGGAAAATCAATCGGTTAGTGAACTTTTACCTAGAGAAAAATTATTACTTTATGGCGTTGAATCACTCACCGATATTGAGTTATTGGCGCTCTTTTTACGTACCGGCACTTATGAAAAGTCTGTATTAGAATTGGCGGCTTTTTTACTTAAAGAGTGTGGCTCTCTTTATCATGTTATTAATGCTGATTATGAAACTTTAGGGCGCTTTAAAGGCGTTGGTGTGGGAAAGTTTACCCAGCTACAAGCGATTAATGAAATGGCACAGCGCTTTTCTACAACACAATTTATGTATAAAAATGTATTATCTTCTTCAGAAGATACAAAGCATTACTTACAAAAATTATTGCATTGGCGAGACAGAGAAGTGTTTGTAGTACTGTTTCTTGATAATCAAAATCAATTGATTGCATTTGAAGAGATGTTTAAAGGAACAATTAACAGAGTAGAGGTTCATCCTAGAGAAATTGTCCGTCAATCAATAAAAAAGAATGCAACATCCATCATTCTTGCTCATAATCACCCTTCTGGTGTTTGCGAACCAAGTCTCGCAGATAAAGAAATAACAGAAAAAATTTTTACTGCTTGCCAATTAGTGGGTGTAAATGTACTCGATCACCTTGTGATAGGGCATGATAATTGTGTTTCTTTCGCAGAGCGAGGTTGGTTGTAGCAAATATTTTTGTAATTATTGTCAATCTTTATTTGTACGGGTCTTGAGCGTTGAGGCCATTGGGCGTATACTACGCCACCTTTGAGGATCTTGGGTTTGGCGAGAAGAGCCTATCTCAGCAAGTTTTTTCTGAGGTGTTTACACAGTTTTTCAATCGTTAAAAGTTGCTGAGATGGGCTCCAAAGCCTGACGAGGCGGTCAAACCTGATATTAAAGCTCGAGCTGATTAGATTTTTGGAGAATAGACATGTCCCGAGTCTGCCAAGTTACCGGCAAGCGTCCTGTGAGTGGAAACAACCGCTCTCACGCATTAAACGCGACTAAACGCCGTTTTCTGCCAAACCTGCACTCTCACCGTTTCTGGGTTGAGTCTGAGAAACGTTTCGTAACTCTGCGTGTATCTGCTAAAGGTATGCGTGTGATTGATAAGAAAGGCATCGAATCTGTATTAGCAGATTTACGTGCCCGTGGTGAGAAGTTCTAAGGAGCTGAAAAATGGCTAAAGGTATTCGCGAGAAAATTAAACTCGTTTCTTCTGCTGGTACAGGTCACTTCTATACCACTACGAAGAACAAACGCACTATGCCAGAAAAACTGGAAATGAAAAAATTCGATCCAGTTGTTCGTCAACATGTGCTTTATAAAGAAGCTAAAATTAAATAATTTTAGTTTTCTTAAAAAACCCGACCTTAGTGTCGGGTTTTTTGTTATCTGGGGCCTGCTAAGTATAACAAAGTAAAGCTATTGTGATCTTAGCTTGCTCTTTAGTTATACTATGGCTCTTTTTAAACCATCAGATAAACGGATTGCGGATGAGTAAGTCAGTATTATCAATATTACATACAGAATCATCTTGTGGATGGGGTGGTCAGGAAATCCGTATACTGACGGAATCTCAAGGTATGATCCGCAGAGGGCACAGAGTTGCATTAGTGTGCTGCCCTACATCCAAAATTGCCAAGGCAGCGCCTGATTATGGTATTGAGGTTTTCACATTACCCATTGAGAAAAAACGTGGTTCAGCGTTAAAAGCACTTCGCCAATGGCTGAAATTACATTGCCACCAATTTGATGTTATCAATACTCATAGTTCAACCGATGCATGGTTAGTTGCCGCTTCTTGTGCCACATTACGTCATTCTCCAGTGGTCGTTCGAACTCGACATGTTTCTACAGATGTTTCACGTTCATTACCAACTCGATGGCTTTATCTTTCATCCAGTGCCCATGTTGTGACAACAGGTGAAAAATTACGTCAGACTCTCCATCAGCATAATAAATTTCCATTAGAAAAAATGACATCAGTGCCTACGGGAATTGATCTGCAACGTTTTTATCCACAAAACAAACAACAAGCTAGAGAAAAAATTGGAATACCGAATAAACCGACATTAGGTATTGTTGCAACTATGCGAGTGTGGAAAGGACATAAATACTTAGTAGAAGCATGGAAATCATTACATCAGCAGTTTCCTGATTGGCAATTAATTTTTGTTGGTGATGGGCCTCAGCGTAAAAATTTAGAACCGATGGTGAAAGCGGCAGGATTAGAACAAAGTATTTTCTTCCTTGGTAATCGTAATGATGTGCCTGATTGTTTAAATGCAATGGATCTCTTTGCGTTACCTTCTTTTGGTAATGAAGGTGTGCCGCAAGGTATTATGCAGGCAATGGCGTGTGGTTTGCCTGTTGTATCGACTACGGTTGGCGCGATTAGCGAAGCCGTTATTGATGGTAAAACAGGATTTACATTAGAACCACAGGTACAAGAAATATTCACGAGTCATTTAGCGGAGTTAATGAGCTCAGATGAATTACGTGAACAGATGGGAAAAGCAGCGCTTGAACACGCTGTTTCACGATTTGGCTTGGATAATATGTTAGATAAGATGGAAAGGATCTTTATTCAAGCAATCAACGATAAAAATAAATCAGTATGATTAATGTTGATAATAAAGTCGTGCAACGATTATCTCCATTATCAACTTGGTGTATTCATCTTATTGATGAATATTTGTAATACTTTTTAGTGTATAGTCTGAGAAGTAAATGTATCATTTAAGCCAAATAAAAAGCATATGGATCCAAAAAATATATTGGTTATAGCGGTAGCGCGTTTTGGTGATACATTACTTATCACTCCCGTTATCCATGCCTTGAAACAGCGTTGGCCTAATGCTCATATTCATGTATTTGCACATAAGCGTAGTGCATGCATTCTTGAGCATAATCCTGACATTAATAGTATTAGACATTTTTCTAAAAAACGTGCTGTTTGGTCAGGTTGGTTACCTAATAAACCTTATGATTTAGCTTTGGTATACGGTAATGATCGTGAATTAGTGAATTATGCTCGTCGCCAATCCCATCATACTGTTGCTTTTGCTGATATATCTGAGCAGCAAGGCAATACGACTTGGGTTGCGCGCCCTAAGTCACCGATGGTTGCACAAAAAGAGCGTGCCTTATTAATTAATGCATTAGGGATTTATCCGAGTTGTTGGCAATTACGTTACTTTATCAATGAGGAAGAAGTGGCTTTTGCACAGCAGTTTTTAAAAAATAATTCATTAATTAATAAGAACATTATTGGTTTTCAGTTACAAAGCTTTCCCGCTAAAGCCTATCGAGATTGGCCCGTGGAGAACTTTCTGCAATTAGCAAAGCAGATTATTTCCCATGACGCGAGTACGTATTTTTTGCTATTAGGTAGTAAGGAAAGTGCGCAATTATCTGTTGATTTAGCTAAAAAAATAGGTGAAGAGCGATGTTTAGCCTTAGCGGGGCGTGTTTCGATGCGTCAAAATGCAGCAATTATGGCAAATTTATCGCTTTATGTTGGTGTTGATACCGGTCCTACACATTTAGCCGGTGCTTTAGATATCCCGATGGTAGCGCTATATCATAGCTATCATCCTGGGTGCTATTTAGCCCCTATACAACATTCTTGTTGTCAGGTTATCCAACACCCTACACCATTAGAAAAAGCACGCCGTGAAGATAATATGGCTGAAATCTCTGTTGAGAATGTGTGGAATGCAGTGAGTAATATCATGAATGGAATGAAGGTGAAAAAGTAATCCATGAAGATCGGTATAATTGATGTCACAATCACCATGTCTTATGGCGGGATCCAAACAGCGGTTTGGGAACTGGCTAAGCAATTGCATGATGCTGGGCATGAAGTTCATCTTTATGGCGGCAATGGCGAGATCCGACACAATCTGGCAGGACGCCAAATACAAATTCACACTTACCCTTATACACCACGAGATAAAGTTATCGATCTCGGTGGGCGTTTTCGTCGTATTGTTGAGCGTTACACTTTTGCACGACACGCTAAAAAAGATGTTATCAGTCAAAATTTTGATTGGGTTATTTTAACGAAGCCTTTTGATTTTTTTTGGCCTTCTATGATGCCTAAATCATCTTCAACACGTTTTTGCTATATGAGTGGGGGCACCAGTTTTTTTAAAGGTGACCGCTGGTTAGGTAAAAAGATTTCAGCATGGGTGGCATGTAGCCATTTTAATGCTTGGCAAATTCAACATCATTTTAAGCAATTCCCTAGTGTGATTTATAATGGTGTGGATATTGAAAAATTTAAACCTATGACTACCTCGTTGCGTGAGCAATTAGGAATAGCCGAATCTACTTTTTTACTCTCATTTGCTGGGCGATTAGTTGGTTGGAAAGGCTTGAGTGTCGTCATCGATGCCATAGAGCAGTTAAAAGGTGAAGATGTTAAACTTCTGATTATCGGTGCTGGTGATGATCTTGAACGATTAAAAAAGAAAGCGATTTCTAAAGGTGTTGCAGAGCGAGTTATTTTTCATCAGCCTGTCGAGCATAACGTATTACCTGAGTTTTATGCAGCAAGTGACGTGGGTATTTTTCCTAGTACTGGAGATGAAGCCTTCGGTATTACGATTGCAGAAGCGATGGCGTGTGCCAAACCAGTGATTGCCAGCCATATCGGTGGCATTCCTGAAGTGGTAGGCAATGAAGGTACCGCAGGGCTTTTAGTCGCACCAGGTAGTGCAGATGAAATTGTGATAGCGATTAATCATCTTCGTGAGTTGCCAGACAGAGGTAAGGCGATGGGAGAGCAGGCTCGTCTACGTATTGAATCACGTTATACTTGGCAACATTCTGCGCAACGTTTATTACAGGTATTGGCGCCATAATTATGAAAATTGCCTATCTTGATCCTTACCCAGTGCCTGACTTACGTGTGGCTTCATTACAAATTTTGCAAAATGTGGATGCATTTGCTCGAGCAGGCGCTCAAGTAACATTAGTCACACCTAAAGGGCAATATCGAGATAGTGATATATTAGGTCGTTCAATTCATACTAATGCGAGTTTAGTTTCTTTAAGAGATATTCGCCGTAAATGGTATTTTCCATTTAATTCACAAAAGCTTTTCTCATTACAGATCACTCGCTGGGTAAAACAAAATAACGTTGATGCATTATTTACCCGTAATTTAAAACTAGCTTGTTATCTTTGTGAAAATTACCCAGAAATTCCTCTCTTTTTTGAAAGTCATGAAATTTTCGCTCAATCTTTTGCAGAGTCTCATTCCTTTGAGAAAAAAAAGAATCGTGCCAAATATCATAAGCTATTAAAAATGGAGAAGTTAGTTTACAGCCGAGCCACAGGTATTTTTGTTCTTACTTCATTATTAAGAGATGACATTGTTTCACAGTATCAAGTCGCTACACCAATAACCGTCGTTCCTGATGGGGTTGATTTGCATGCTGTGGCTGATTACCAAGTTAAATCACCAATATCCGAGAAAGGCTTTACTGAGGTATTATATTTAGGGAGCTTGCATAAATGGAAAGGAATTCCAACCATGATGCGAGCGATGAAATACCTTGATAATGCAAGACTTAATATTGCGGGGGGTACACCAGAACAGATTGAAGGATTAACTTTATTAGCTCAAGAAATGGATGTAAAAGATAAAGTAAATTTCTTAGGATTTATCGATCCCAAAAAACGTTTTGAAGCAATTGGTCAACATGATATTTGTGTACTTCCGCTTACGTTAACTAGCATTGGAAGTCGTTACACCTCACCACTTAAGTTATTTGAATATATGGCGATGGAAAAACCTGTAGTAATTTCAGATTTTCCTTCAATTCGTGATGTTGTGGATGAGAAAGCGGTAAGCTTTGCTGATAGTGGGGATGCACAGAGCTTTGCAAAACAGATAGTGCAGTTAAGAGAAAACCCACAACGAGCTAAAGAAAAAACAACCCATGCCCGCTCTCTCGTTGAAAACTATTACAATTGGGATAAGCGGGCAGAGACTATATTAAAAACAATAGAAAAGTTAATTAAGTAACTTATTGTTATTTATCTGATGGCGTTACTGATTGATAATTTAGTAGCGAGTGGCGCAATGCCAACATTAATCCCACCAAAATACCTACTTGATTGATATAGGCATTTTCAAATAAGCCTCGCAGTACATAGATACCTAAGAAGGACATTAGTAACACCAAGGAGGCTTGGCGAATAACCCCTTGGTTTTTTCTTATTAGTTGGATACCTTGGGCAATCATTGAAGAACAAAAATAAAGAATACCAAATAGCCCTAAAATACCACCTGCAAACCAAAAGGCTAAAAAGATATTGTGGGGGCCAATGGATTTTTTAAATATCCAATTTTTATGGTCTTTAACTCGTTCATTATAGACATTATGGTAAAGTTGATTACCATAGCCATATCCTTTTATGGGGTGTTCTAAAATAAGGTCTAAGGCAGAGCCTTGGGTACCATTATCAAGTCGTTTTCCACTATTAGTTTGTGTCAATTTATATTGAAGTTTTTTATTAAAAAATTGATTAGTAGTTACTTGTGTTGCACTGATAAATAAAAGAGAACTTATCGTTAGTGTTAGTAGTATCAATAAATACTGACGATTAAGAATAAGGATAAGAAATGTACTGATGGCGAATGCTATCCATGCTCCTCTGGCCAACGTTCCTAACATTATAAAAAGAAAAAACACACTTATAATTATTAATAATAGCCAATTGAGAAGAGTATTTTGCTTTTTTAAAGCCCAAGTAGCTAATAAAATAGGAAAGAAAAAGAGAAGAGCATAAGATATTTCTCTATGCTGATTATGGCTTTTATTACTAAATAAAAAAATATTTTTTTGATACTCCAAATAATACTGTACCAGTTCTTTAGCTATAATCACCAGCAATCCAATTGCAAAAGCGACCATCACCATCTTCGCTATATCAGCAGGTTTCTCTTTATACAGTACAATTGGAAAGGTAATCGCAAAAAGCAGTAACCCATTAAGTATCGGCTTATTAATCTCTTTTATACTGATACTAGGCTCGACAGAAATCACGATGGAATAACCAATCACCAATAATAAAAACAGCAGTGAGAATGACAGATTATTTTTAAATATCTTACAGATAGCCTTAAAATCACGCACCAAATACCACAGCGCCGTTGCACCAATTAGTCCCATCACAATATTTTTATAACGGGTGATATCCGGTAAGTAGATCAATATAATGTAAAGCCCAATAATGGATAAATTCCAAAGGGATTTTTTACTATAGTCTTTAAACAACATCATAATAATCTGCTATCGTCCTTTCTACTTTTAGGGATGCTGATCATACAATAAAAATGATGTTATCGCTGTATCTCTTATCTGATAATAATGGAGCCACCTGTGCCTGAATTGCCAGAAGTTGAAACCAGTCGCCGAGGTATTGAACCTCATCTTGTGGGTAATGTGTTGCATTATGCCGTTGTACGCAATAGTAAATTACGTTGGCCTGTGTCAGAGAAAATAAAGACTCTACTGGATGAACCGATTTTAAGTGTAAAGCGTCGCGCTAAATACCTATTAATAGAGCTTAATACAGGATGGATTATTATCCATTTAGGAATGTCAGGAAGTGTGCGCATATTATTAGAGGAACAACCTGAAGAAAAACATGATCATATCGATTTAGTTTTTCGTGATGGCAAGGTACTGCGTTATACCGACCCTCGACGTTTTGGTGCTTGGTTATGGTGTGAAGATTTAGCGACAAGCTCTGTATTAGCTCACTTAGGGCCAGAGCCGCTTTCTGATGAATTTAATGCTGAATATCTATATCAACAGTCGAAAAATAAAAAAACAGCTATCAAACCGTGGTTAATGGATAATAAATTAGTTGTTGGTGTCGGCAATATTTATGCTAACGAGGCACTATTTTCATCGGGCATTATGCCTGATAGAAAAGCTAATAGCTTAACACAAGAAGAGAGTACGGTACTGGTGGCTGCGATTAAACGAGTATTGACGCGCTCTATTGAGCAAGGTGGCACAACACTTAAAGACTTCTTACAGTCTGATGGCAAACCGGGATATTTTGCCCAAGAACTCTTTGTTTATGGGCGTAAAGATAAACCTTGTTTGATTTGCGGACAACTGATTGAAAGTATTAAACAAGGGCAACGTAGCACCTTTTTCTGCCGACATTGCCAACATGGTGAGAATGAGAGCTAAATTTTACCTAATTTTTTCAGCATTGCAGCTGTCACGACTTCGGGTAAAAATGTAGAAACATCACCGTCATGGCGTGCCACATCTTTAATTAAAGATGAAGAGACAAAGGAAAGGTTTTGAGAAGGTAGTAAAAATACGCTATCAAGATCAGGTGCAAAATGACGGTTCATATTTGCCAGCTGCCATTCATATTCAAAGTCAGAAACGCTACGAACACCACGAATTAAAATCGTCGCTTGTTGCTGTTTGGCGAAATTTGCCATTAGCTCACTAAAACCCACCACTTCAACATTCGGTAAATGGCTCGTCACCTCTCTGGCTAAATTAACTCGTTCTTCTAAGGTAAACATTGGGTTTTTACGGGCACTATCAGCAATGGCTAATAAAACGGTATCAAACATACCTGCTGCACGAGTTAATATATCAATATGACCATAAGTGATAGGATCAAAGGTTCCGGGGTAGATAGCTTTATTTTTCATGATTTACCGTCTTCTGGCTGAGTTCCCATAAAGAAGCGTATTTATTAAAGGTATACTGTGCATTAACAAATGCCAGTACTAATCCCTGTTTCCCGTCTAAAAAACCCATTCTTAACAACCAAGTCTTAAAAAAGGCACCTAGCGTATGACTTAAGATGGAGCCATAACTGGTTTTTTTACCTTGTTGATGGCGCTCTTTAGCCCACTCGGTGGCATATTTTAGCTGTTTTTGCTGAAATTCCATTAAATCACGACAGGTAAGATGTAAGAGATCGCCCTGTAGTGTTTTGATGGTTGCGTCTTGAGTTTCTAACGATTCATGAACCAAGTTATTGTTATATTGATAACGTTCGCGGGTATATAAACGCGTGACTTTATCGGGATACCAACCACTGTGCTTCATAAATCGGCCCATAAACAAGTTACGGCGAGCACAGTTATAAACCACATTTTCTTCAGGTTGTTGCAATATCGCGAGGATACTGGTTTTGAGTTCAGGTGTGATACGTTCATCACTATCAATCATAAAAATATAATCACCCGTGGCATATTGCTGCGCCAATTGACGCTGTCTGCCAAAACCTGGCCACTCATTGTTTACAAAGACTTTTGCCCCTTTCTCTGTCGCGATACGACAGGTGTCATCTTGACTTCCCGAATCCAATACAATGATTTCATCAGCCCATTGTACGGAGTCTAAGCATTCACCAATGACATCAGCAACGTTTTTACTGATCATCACAACAGAAAGGCGCTTGCTTTGGCTCATCAGTGGCTCCGAGGGGGAAGATAAGGTGAAAGTAGGGTGAGTAAGCGCAATAATGCACCTTGGTTTTCATGAAGCACTTCAACAGCATGACGACCATAATAACGACGATAATCTTCATCATTAAGCAATGAAGCAATAGCTGTTGCCATCGATTCACTGTCTGTAACAGTAATTAATCCTTCAGCTTGATCGAGCTTGGCGCAGATATTTTTAAAATTAAAAGTATGAGGTCCCATAATAACTGGGATAGCGTGTGCAGCTGCTTCTAAAGGATTATGACCACCACGTTCGACTAAACTCCCTCCCACAAAAGCCAGATCAGCAATACCATAGAGCAACATCAGTTCGCCCATGGTGTCGCCTATCACGACTTGGGTCTGTGCATCAGGAACGGCATCAGTGCTTCGTAACGTATACTTTAACCCTGCTTCGCGTGTTAATTGCTCAGCTTTAGGAAAACGTTCTGGGTGTCTAGGAACTAAGATTAACAAAAGCTGTGGGAATTGTGTCAGTAGCTTTTTATGTGTCTCTAAGATAATGGTTTCTTCACCTTCATGAGTACTCGTTGCAATCCAAACAGGGCGATGAGCAGCCCATTGGCGACGCAAAGCAACGGCTCTTGCTGCTAACTCAGGGGTGACTGAAATATCAAATTTTAGGCTACCTGTTACATGTAAATGTGAACGTTTGAGTCCTAATTCGATAAAACGCTCACCATCTTCTTGGTTTTGAGCCGCAATTAAGGTGATTTTTTGGAGCATTGTTTTGACAAAACTACCTAATTTTTGATAACCGGCAGCAGAGCGTTCTGATAAACGTGCATTGGCGATAATCAACGGGATTTTTCGTTGATGCAGTTTTGAAATCAGATTAGGCCATAGTTCGGTTTCCATAATGATCACCAATTTCGGATCAACTGTTTTAAGAAAACGATTAACTGAACCCGGTAAATCATAAGGAAGATAGACATGGTAAACATCATCACCAAACGCGGAGCGTACACGTTCTGAGCCTGTCGGAGTCATGGTAGTGACAGTGATAGGCAAATCGGGATAGTGATGACGAAGGGCGCGAACAAGTGGCACGGCGGCGAGTGTTTCACCGACAGAAACGGAATGTAATAATATCCCTTGAGGCACGACTTTGCCTTTGCAAAAGCCATAGCGCTCTCCCCACCGTTTACGGTAGGCGGGTGCTTTACGGCTGCGTAATAAAAGACGCAACCAAATCAGAGGTTGAATAAGGTAAAGAAGTACCTGATATAAACGCAACAACATGCTATCAAATTCACTTATCTGGACGAACGCTTATAGTATCACACTGTGTAGTAGAAAGTGTGTAAAACAAGTAGGCGCGGATTAAGGAATTAAAGCGATATACTGCTTTAAAATATGGTTTAGTTCAAATTTTGCATAGGATGATGGCAATATTTGAGGTGGTGAATAATACGCGAAGCGAAGTTTCTCAGCGAGAGAATCACTATCCATAGTAGAAAGATAATCAGAAAGCGCGTCAGTCATAATTTCGCTGACTCCACCTGGACATCGAGTACTGACGATAGGCGTTCCACAAATTAAAGCTTCAATTAACACAGTAGGAAGCCCTTCGCTATCAGAACTTAATGCGACTACCTTGGCATCTTTGATGGCAGGGAGCGGATTAGAAATAAAGCCAGCAAGTACAACCTGTTGTGTTAGGTTGAGTCGGTTTATTTGAGCTTCTAATTTTTGTTTGATAGCAGGCGTTCCTTCACCTAAAAGGATTAATTGGCAAGGTAAATCCGCTTTCGCAAAGGCTTCAATTAACCTGTCTTGCCTTTTAACTTCATGTAATCGGCCAACATGTAAAATGTAATCTTGCTGAGTAAATACATTAGGAAGGGTGGCTTTTTGTTGTATTTCTTCAATATTAAAAGGGTTATAGATAGTTTTTAGTTGACGGGCATGGATGCCAATGGCGTTTATTAAATCATCTTTAACTGCGTTGGATACACAGACGAGATTTTTATCTTTATAAACGCGCTGAATTTTGGTTTTCTTCAACCAATATGAAAAGCCAGATTTATTACCAAGATAAGATTGAGAGTAAATACCATGAATGCAGTACCAAACATTACACATTTTTAGCTGTTTGGAGCGACAAACAATACGGTCTGTTTTGTGTAGATTAGAAAGAACAAGTGCAGGACGTCCTTTCTTAGCAAAAAGTTGTATAAGGACATTATCAAGAGATTTTGCTCTACGAGATATTTCGGTCAATTTTCTGAAGATACCACGATAGTCATCATGATCAACAATATAGTCAATAAAATCAGGTAGTTCATACGCTAATTTATTATGTAAGGATAACAGTGTGACTTGGTATCCATTCTGATGAAAACCGTTGGCTAGCCTGAGTGTAACATTTTCAGCGCCACCACCAGGTAATCCATCAATAATAAAAAGTATATGTTGTTGACTCACAAGGCTAATATCCGTTTATAAAGTGAAATAAGCTCGCCTGATAATCGTTGTGGCGTGTAAGGGAGAATAGTCTCTCTTGCCACTTGTGACATTTCAGTCCACGCTGCTTCTTTTGGGATCTGTGTAATTGCATTGATTAATGCTGAAATATCTAATGCATCACAAACAAATCCATTTTTACCATTTTGAATAAATTCTGCGCCACCACAAGTTGTTGAGGTGATCACTGGTAAACCGCATGATAATGCCTCAAGAATAACATTAGGGAAAGGATCGTAAAGAGTCGGGAGCAACAATGCATCCGCCATTTGATAAAAATCGAGTGTTTTTTTCTGCATACCTAAAAAGAAAATACGTTGCTCACAACCTAATTGTGTCGCGAATTGTTCGTATTTTCGCTGATTTTTATCACTTCCAACAACTAACAATATAGCTGATGTTTTTGCTATTGCTGAAATAGCAGCAGCTAATCCTTTACGTTCAAAGCCAGACCCAACATAAATAAAGCAAGGTACATCTTGTGGAATATTATATTGTGTCTTTAATGCATATTTTTGAGAATTTGTCGCAGGTATGAAAGCATTATGATCAATTGCGTTATAAATAACAGATATTTTATCGGCAGATACGCCAAAATCCTCAATAATTTCATTTTTAACCATCTGTGAGTTACAAATAACTTGTTTTAATGCAGGATCAGCATACATCTGCTTTTCTGCATTCATAACATAGCGATGGTATCTATCATAAAATAACCAGCGACCTTTCCAATTTGGCAATATTCGTTGGCGTTGTAATAACCATCGGCGATGCACACCATCACCTGCCCGAAAAATATCACAACCAGCGATACGTTCATGGCTTTGAACAATATCAAAATGATTTTCTTGCCAACACGCTCTCGCCGCCTTAGCGAAGCCAGACTCTCGACTAATTCTGCCTAACTTTCGTGGATTACATAAGTGAATATGCCAATCTGGATTGGTATCACCTTGCCATTCTCGAGTGATCACATTGAGTTCAAGATCATCGTTTGATAGTGCATCTAATGCACGAGCAATAAAACGTTCTGCGCCTCCATCAGGGCGATATTTTTGCCGAACGATAGCGAGTCGTAAAGGATGGTTCATTGGGGTAAATACCTCTTAGCTGAGCGGTAGACAACATCAACAGGAATAGCGGAGAGATAACGTTGCTGAGTATCTGTTTTAATATGATCAGGATGTGGAATATCTTCATAATCACCCGCCCAAATTGTTTCACCTACTGCTTGCCAAGGATGCCAATGTTCGAGTTTAGATGGACCAAAAAGTGCTATTAAAGGTGTTTTTAATGCAGCAGCCATATGCATTGCAACAGAATCAACGCCAATAAAAAGCCCTGCATTATCAATTAATACCGCTAATTGGGATAAAGAAGTTTGGCCAGCTAAGACTGTTATAGCTTCTTTATTTGGACATTGTGTCAAAATAGCTTCGATCATCTCCAATTCTTTTTTCTCTGGTCCTGAGGTTAAAACAACAGAATAATTACTATTCTGAAGTTGTGTAATCAAAGCCGCCATTTTATCTTCATCCCAGCATTTGAAAAACCAGCGAGAGGTCGGTTGGATCACGATGTAGTTTTCAGGAATATGATGCTTTTTAATAGTCTCCGCTAGCCACTGCTTATCTTCTTCACTATAAGACATCATAACATCAGAAATAATAGGAACATTAAGTGGAGTAAGGATACTTAGGTTTTGTTCAACAGTATGTAGTTGCCCATGATCTGAGGTGGAGATAATTATATTATGGCATTTTTGCCAAAACTTACTGCCTTTGCGTTTTTCAAATTCAAGTCCTAAACGAACTTGTGCTTTAGTCACTAAAGCAAAAATAGCGGCTTTCCATTGATCCGCTAAATTAACCACTAAATCATACTGTTGTTTTTGTAATTCTCGACCAAGTTGCCACTCTTTTTTCAATCGAGTGAATTTACCTTGATACTTCCAATTGCGATCAAGATAAAAAATGTTATTGATTAATGGGTTGTGCTCAAGCATCGGTAATGTTTCTTTATATAATAGAACATCAATCGTTGCATTAGGATAAGCTGATTTTAATGAGCATATAACGGGTGTCGTTAATAACATATCTCCATGATGTTGGAGTTTAATAACCAGTATTCTATTAAATGATTGATTTATATTAGTCATAATTACTTTAGCTTTAGTGAGATACTCTAATTGTAAACAAATCCACAGAATGCATCTACCATACTGTATTTATATTGATTGAATTGATGTTTTCTACTGCGTAACATAGAACAATTTATTCAATTATGAACTTATAATCCATTAGTTGGTGGGGAATGCATGACTAAACCAGCATTTATTATCACATTAGATACTGAAGGCGATAATCTTTGGGAAAATGAACGTGATATCACTACTCAAAATACGCACTTTCTTCCCCGTTTTCAGCAACTTTGTGAGCGCTTTAATTTTAAACCTGTTTGGCTAACAAACTATGAAATGGTTATGGATGAAGCTTATATTGAGTTTGCCCGTGATGTTATTGCGCGTAATACCGGTGAAATTGGTATGCACTTGCATGCATGGAATAGCCCACCATTAATACCTTTAACGGATGATGATTTACGTTATCAGCCTTATTTAATTGAATATCCCAAAGATCAAATGCGAGAAAAAATCGCATTAATGACGCACTTACTTGAAGATAAACTACAAACTAAAATGTTAAGCCATCGTGCGGGCCGTTGGGCTTTTAATGAGATTTATGCACAACTTTTAGTTGAGTTTGGTTACCAAGTCGATTGTTCTGTGACACCTAAAGTGGATTGGCGATTTACAAAAGGTGATCCCGCACAATCAGGGGGTACAAATTATACTGATTTTCCAAGTCATGCTTACTTTATGGACTTACAGAATATCACTAAAGCGGGAAACTCTTCGCTACTAGAAGTGCCAATGAGTATTCAATATAAGCACTCGCCTTTAATGAATAAAGTTAAGCAGGGTTACGATAAATTAAGAGGTAAGCAACGAGTGCCTTCTGTGAATTGGCTCCGCCCTAAAGGTGGCAATACTCAACAGATGATTGATGTTGCTGAAAAATCTTTGGCTCAAGGCCACTCTCATATTGAATTTATGTTGCACTCCTCTGAATTTATGCCGGGTGGTAGCCCTACATTTCGTACTGAAAAAGATATTGAAGGGTTATATAACGATTTAGAAACGTTATTTAGTTTCTTATCAGACAAAGTGCAAGGAATGACATTAGCTGAGTATTATCAAAGTAAGATGCAGGCAAAATAAGATGAAGTTAAAGAAATTAAAATGGGTACATAATTTTTTAAATATTTATAACCCACTTTTGGGCAGGATGAGAAAAACAGATACATTTTCATCTGAGATTCAATTTAACAGTATTCTTATTTTCTCCACGACAGCGCTGGGGGATTTTATGTTTAATACTCCCGCGATAAGAGCTATTCGTGCACATTACCCTGATGCACATATCACATTGGTTTCTAGTGAAAAAAATAGATTATTAGTTGAAAACTATGAGCAAATAGATAGTGTGGTTTACTGGGATAATAAAATTAGGAACCTACTTCCTATCGCACTACAGGCAAAAAAATATAAACCTGAATTAGCGGTTATATTACATTCACATCTTCCTTACGATGTGTTATTTGCTGTTATAGCTGGTTGCCAGTATATCTTACGTAATACATTTCATATTATTCCAGAATGGTTTCAAAAATGGATTGTTGCTGAGCATCAGCCTCCTAATTGTCATATTGTTCAAAGTAAACTTAATATTATTCGTCATTTAGGAATAGATAGCTCTGATACAAGAATGGAAATTCCTTGTGAAATAGAACAACTAGATAAAGGAATTAATCATATTGTTGGATTTCAAATGGGAGCATCAACGCAAGAGCGTCGATGGGCAGTAAAATATTTTGTTGAGTTAGCTCAAAAGCTTATTGAGAGTAAACCATCAATACAGATTAAACTTATTGGTTCACCCAGAGAATTAGAATTACCAGAAGAGTTTTTTGTATTGTTGCCAAAAAAATATCATAACAATATTGAAAATCTAGTAGGTAAAACTTCATTACCTGGTTTGTTAAGTCAAATAAAAATAATGGATGTATTAGTCACAGGGGATACTGGGCCTTTGCATTTGGCGATCACACTACAACGCCCAACAGTAAGTTTATTTGCGACAGCAAACCCTAAATGGACAGGACCTTATCAAGATCTTCATTTGCATACTATTATCAATAAGAGACCTAGCCCAGATGAGGGAATACAAGCATCAATGGATCTTATAACGGTTGATGAAGTTTTTAATGCCGTCAATAAAACCCTAAAAGACTAATAACTTTTAGGGCTTATAAGACTAAATATCGAGAATATTGATAACTTGTTGTGCACTTATCTCCCCAATATCCCCACCTTCTGCTTTTACAGAGGTTTGGGCTTTACCGTAACCGCCAATTAAGCCGGGATCGGTAGGGCCAAATAAGGTGATATTGGGTTTATCTAATGCTGCCGTTAAATGGCTTAATCCCGTATCCACAGAAACGACGCTTTTCGCACCAGCAATAACCTGAGCCACTTGGGCTAATGACATCTTCGGTAACACATCAACGTAGTCAAAATCTTTTGCTAGACGTATTGCACGTTGATGCTCATGCTCGGCACCCCAAGGTAATTTAATGCGTATTCCAGAATCAGCAAGCAGTGCAATTAATTCTCGCCAATGAGATTCAGGCCAATGTTTCTCATCACGCGTAGTTGCGTGTAAAAAGACTAAATAAGGGCGCTCATCAAAGGCGGGAAGTGAGAGAAAATGCTGTGCAATTCCATAATCACCCTGAGACTGTGGAATAGGATAATTTAAGCTTAAAGCAAACAGTTGACGAATCCGCTCAACGGCGTGCATCTCTTTACTGACATTGTGGCGAATATCGTAAAAGAAACTCGCTAAAGGCTCTCGAGCGCATTGGCGAGAATAACCATGTTTAATGCCTTTGGCGTATCGAGTCACTAAGAATGCACTTTTCAGTAAACCTTGTGCATCAATAACCGCATCATAATGATGAGATTGAATAGCACGACGAAATTGTGCGCGTTCAGCACGAATAGGAGCACTAAACCAGTTTTTTCGCCAACGGCGTATTGCTACAGGAATAACTGTATCAACGGCTTGATGCCAGCTCGGGATCTGTGCAAAACCTTCTTCGACGACCCAATCAAAACGAATATCAGGATAAGCATTTATTGCATCAGTTAATGCTGGCAACGTATGTAAGACATCACCCATGGAGGAGGTTTTAACAATTAATACCCGCTTCACGCTGATGGCTCCGTTGACAGTAAATTAGCTAATTCGGCAAAAACCTTCTCTGGCTGAATATCGATTAAGCTTTGGTGATAGCCTTGTTCAGCATCCCCTTTACGCACTTTGTGATAACCAGTAATTAAACGGATCACGCGCGCTTTATGAGATAACGGTGGTGTAAAATCAGGGCTACTTGGGCCATAAAGTGCCACTAAAGGACGCTCTAACGCGGCGGCAACATGCATTAAACCCGAGTCATTACTGACAACAGCCTTACAAGATGCAATCAAATTAACGGCTTGTTCAAGACTGGTTTCGCCAGCAAGATTAAAACACGCTTCTCGGGCATCAGGTGTTAAAGCTTGTTTTATTTCTTCGCCTGCTTCTTTATCTTTTTGAGAGCCAAACAAGAAGATCTGATAACCTTGCTCTGTAATAAGTTTCTGCGCTAAAGCAGCATAATGATAATGAGGCCAACGTTTTGCAGGACCGAATTCAGCTCCGGGGCAAAAACCAATTGCAGGGCGTTGAGTCGATAATGAAAATTGACTTAATGTGGTAGCAATATCATTTTCGGTAACTGATAACTTCGGCCATAACAAAGGTTGTGGTAAATCAGTCGCTTTTTGGACTTTTTGCTTGTCATAAGCTAGTGCAACATAGCGTTCAACCATCAAAGGAAATGCTTCTTTATCTAAAGGTCGCAAATCATTTAATAGCCCATAACGCATCTCTCCACGCCAACCTGTGCGCTTAGGAATATCTGCAAAGAAAGGGACTAAGGCAGATTTTAACGAGTTAGGTAATACATAAGCGTGCGTGTAACCATTCTCTTTTAATTGTTTTCCTAAACGGCGACGTTCACCAATGGCTAAAGCCCCATGGCCTAACGGCATCGGGATTGCATTATCAACTTCTGGCATCTTTTCTAATAATGGACGGCACCACGCAGGTGCCATCACATCAATCGTTGCCGCAGGATGTAATGCTTTCAATGTACGATAAAGACTTTGGGACATCATCATGTCCCCGACCCATGAAGGCCCTACCACAAAGATTTTCATAAACAGCGATTACTTACCTTGATTTAACCATTGCATATAAAGCTCTACGCCTTCAGCAACTGTTTTAAAAGGTGCGGTATAACCCGCTTTACGTAAATTTGTTAGATCAGCTTGAGTAAATGCTTGGTAACGACCTTTCAATTTCTCTGGAAACTCAATATGTTCGATAGAGAGATCTTTATCTTTGTGATGAGCAATAACGGCATCTGCAACAGCTTGGAATGATTCAGCACGACCTGTACCACAGTTAAAAATACCGGATACATTATTGCGCCAGAACCATAAATTAACCGCAGCCACATCTCCAACGTAAATAAAGTCGCGTTGGAAGGTTTCGCTACCCTCAAATAATTTTGGATTTTGACCCGCATTTACTTGGTTATTTAAATGGAATGCAACACTCGCCATGCCACCTTTATGTCCTTCACGAGGGCCATAAACATTAAAATAACGGAAGCCACAAATCATTGAATCTGCTTCAGGTAAAATTTGGCGTACATATTCATCGAATAAGAATTTTGAATAGCCATAGACATTTAAAGGCGCTTCATATTTTCTATCTTCGATAAAGTTATCTGTACGACCACCATAAGTTGCAGCAGAAGAGGCATATAAGAAAGGAATTTGGCGTTCAAGACAAAAATGAAGTAGCTCTTTAGAATATTGATAGTTGTTATCCATCATATATTTGCCATCCCACTCAGTCGTGGAAGAGCAAGCACCTTCATGGAAAACCGCATCAATATCACCAAAATCATCACCAGCAACAACGCTTGCAATAAAATCTTCTTTATCCATGTAATCAGTGATATTGAGATCAACCAAATTCACAAATTTGGTGCCATCTTTTAGGTTATCAACAACTAAGATATCAGTATAACCTTCATCATTTAATGCTTTAACAATATTGCTGCCGATAAAACCTGCACCGCCAGTGACGATAATCATGTGGCTACCCCTTCATATAAAATCTAAAAATTAGCTCTAGGTCTATAATAACACTGAACAGCTTTAACGGTAGCATTCATCGTGGAACAACAGGCTGAAATTCTCGAAAAAAGCAGAACGTATTAGTGATCTTAATTACACAAATAACATTATTTATTTACATTTGTCGTTTTTGATAGAACAAAGGCATAGAATAAGAAACAATACTGGCTATATTATAGTCAAACCATTTAAGTTGTCTCTTTTCGAATTGCTGTCTTAGGAGAAAGTATGTCTACTCCCACGTTTTACCAACAAATTAATCAACAACTAGAACAAACTCGTCAAGATGGCCTCTTTAAAAATGAGCGCATCATCACTTCTTCACAAAGCGCAGATATCGCAGTTGCTGATGGAAGCCATGTTATTAACTTCTGTGCTAATAACTATTTAGGCCTCGCTAATCATCCAAAATTAATTGAAGCCGCAAAAGCAGGTATGGATAGTCACGGATTTGGTATGGCTTCTGTGCGTTTTATTTGTGGTACACAAGATTCACATAAAACATTAGAAAATAAAATCGCTGAATTTTTAGGTATGGAAGATGCCATTCTGTATTCATCTTGCTTTGATGCAAATGGTGGATTATTTGAAACACTAATGGGCCCTGAAGATGCGATTATTTCTGATGCTTTAAACCATGCGTCTATTATTGATGGTGTGCGTTTATGTAAAGCAAAACGTTATCGCTATGCCAATAACGATATGGCAGAGCTGCGCGTTCAACTTGAAAAAGCCAAAGCAGATAATGCTCGCCACATTATGATCGCGACAGATGGTGTATTTTCAATGGATGGCGTGATTGCAGATCTAAAATCTATCTGTGATTTAGCCGATGAATTTGGTGCTCTTGTTATGGTCGATGATTCTCATGCTGTAGGTTTTGTGGGTGCACAAGGTCGCGGAACTCATGAGTATTGTGATGTGATGGGCAGAGTGGACATTATCACAGGCACTTTAGGTAAGGCGTTAGGTGGTGCTTCTGGTGGATATACTGCAGCACGTAAAGAAGTCGTTGAGTGGTTACGTCAGCGTTCTCGTCCTTATTTATTCTCTAATTCATTAGCCCCTGCGATTGTTTCAGCCTCTATTGCTGTTTTAGATATGTTGAAATCAGGGGATGAAATTCGTGCCCGTTTATGGCGCAACGCCTCGCTTTTCCGTGAAAAAATGAGTGCCGCTGGTTTTACATTAGCTGGCGCAGATCATGCCATTATTCCCGTTATGTTAGGAGAGGCTAAATTAGCGCAAGAGTTCGCAACACGCTTACTTGATGAGGGAATTTATGTCACGGGATTCTTCTATCCTGTTGTACCTCAAGGACAAGCACGTATTCGTACACAAATGTCGGCAGCACACACTACTGAACAAATTGAGTGTGCAGTGGCGGCATTTATCAAAATTGGCAAAGAACTTAATGTGATTGCATAAGGTTACTCTATGAAAGCATTGTCAAAATTAAAAGCAGAAGAAGGTATTTGGATAACCGATGTTCCAGTACCTGAACTTGGTCATAACGATGTGATGATCAAAATTCGTAAAACAGCAATTTGTGGCACTGACGTTCATATTTATAACTGGGATGAGTGGTCACAAAAAACAATTCCTGTTCCTATGGTTGTAGGCCATGAATATATTGGCGAAATTGTTGCGATAGGGCAGGAAGTTAAAGGTTTTAATATTGGTGATCGTGTCTCTGGTGAAGGGCATATCACTTGCGGTCATTGTCGTAACTGTCGCGGTGGTCGTACTCATTTATGTCGCAATACCATTGGTGTGGGTGTAAATCGCCCAGGCTGTTTTGCTGAATATTTGGTTATCCCTGCCTTTAATGCGTTTAAAATCCCTGACAATATTCCTGATGAGTTAGCCGCTATTTTTGATCCCTTTGGTAATGCAGTGCATACCGCATTATCTTTTGATTTAGTGGGTGAAGATGTTCTGGTTTCAGGAGCTGGTCCTATTGGGATTATGGCGGCTGCAATTTGTAAGCATGTTGGGGCACGTCATGTGGTGATCACTGATGTTAATGAATATCGCCTTGATCTTGCGAAAAAAATGGGTGTTACCAGAGCCGTGAATGTCAGCAAAGAAAACCTAATGGATGTTATGAAAGAATTGGGGATGACCGAAGGTTTTGATGTGGGACTAGAAATGTCGGGTGCGCCACCTGCGTTTCGTACCATGCTTAATACCATGAATCATGGCGGTCGTATTGCACTATTGGGTATTCCGCCTTCTGATATGGCAATTGATTGGGGACAAGTTATCTTTAAAGGTTTGTTTATTAAGGGTATCTACGGTCGAGAGATGTTTGAAACATGGTATAAAATGGCTGCACTTATTCAGTCAGGCCTTGATCTCTCTCCAATTATTACTCATCAATTTCCAATCGATGAATTCCAAAAAGGTTTTGATATCATGCGTTCAGGTCAATCAGGTAAAGTGATTTTAGATTGGCAGTAATGAGTGATTATTGACTAGTCCTGATATAGGTTGACAACTTTTCAGGCATAAAACGCTCGATGTACTTCATCGGGCGTTTTATAGTTTAACGATAAGTGTGGTCGTTTTTCATTATAGAGTTGAATTGATTCTTCTACTAATTTTCTCGCTTGTTCCAAATTACTCGGTTTTATCAGTAGATACTCCATTTTTAATATTCCATTAATTCGCTCCGCTAAGGCATTTTGATAACAATCATACCCATCAGTCATAGAACATTGAATATTATGCTCTTTATGTATCTCCTGATATTCCGAAGAACAATACTGTATCCCTCGATCTGAATGATGGATTAACGAAGTTGTCGAAGTCCGTTTTTTTAACGCCTGAACCAATGATTTCTTCACTGAACTTGTTTTCATATTGTCATCTAAATGATATCCCACGATTTTTCGTGAATATGCATCCGTAATTAAACTCAAATAAGTATCACCTTCATGCGTCGATAAATAGGTAATATCTGCCACCCAAAGCTGTTCTGGTTGTGTGGGGATAAACCCTGACTTAATTAAATTTGGATGCCGATGAAAACGATGATGGCTTAAGGTTGTTCGATGATAAGCCCGTTTATTAGGCACCAGTAACTGATGTTCTTTCAATAAAGAAAATAGTCGATCACGACCAATAACCATCTGTTTTTGTTTTAAAATAAAATGTAATTTATGCCCACCCAGTCGAGGTTGTAAGACTCGTTCAGATTTAACAACGTCAATAATGGCTGAATCGGCTTTCTTTCGTTCCTCAGTTCTATCCAGTCTCTTGTAATAAGCCTGTCGGCTGATCTGCATAAAACGACAAGCAATTGTTACGGTGAGGTTTTTAACCGTTTTTTCTTTAATAACTCGGCTTTGCGCTTTTTTGACAAACGAACTCCAAAGTCTCTATCCATGACTTTAACCACAGCTTCGAAAAAATCGGATTTAAGCCGAGCTTCTTCAAGTTCCTTTTCAAGGATCTTAATGCGTTGTTCCGGCGTTTGTTGTTCAGAAGATTGGGTCATAGCTGAACCTCTATAAAAAGTATCAGGGGTACCGTTTGACCAATCTAACCTACCATGCTTACGAAGCCAAACTAAAACAGTAGAGCATCCTTGTATACCATAGTGATCTTGAGCTTGTTTATAGGTTAATTCGCCTTTTTCAACTTGGTCAACAAGCTGTAATTTAAAAGCGAGAGAATAATCGCGTTGAGTTCGTTTAGTGATTGGTTTCATTACACTCTCCAATTTCAGATTGGAAAAGTGTCAACCTTATTTAGGATGGGTCATATTAAGCAAAAAAAGAGCCTTTAAAGGCTCTTTTTTATTGCATTATTTTTCAACTTCACCAATTCCATTAGGATCAGGTGTGTCAGGTAATTTCTTTTTTTCTGATGAGCTAAATCCGCTGGATAATGTATTAATTAGCGTACTTTTTTTCATCGAAATAATGGCTTCTTGCGCTGGTTTTAACCAAGACGCAGGTTTTGGCTCTTTGGGTTGTTCTGTTGGTGGTACAACTTTTGGCGGTTCTGGTTGTATAGGTTTTTCTGTTTGTGGTTTTAATAGAGTGCTTGGTGCCACAAGTTGAATATCAGCAGGTAGTAAAGGTAATTGTTGCTGTAATGCTCTAACAGTCGAGGGATGAGGATGTCCGATAGCAATGGCGGAGCCATTTTTCCGCGCTAAAGCAATAGCGCGGGCAAGTTGTTGGCGAGTCTCAGCTTCTGTTTGTACGTTATCGAGAAAAATATGGCGACGCAAAGATGGAACTCCTGCGGCTTTCGCTGCAATAGCAGCTTGTGTATTACCGATGGTCACACTATCTAAAAAATAGAGATTAGAGTGATTAAGCGCTTTAATAACCCTATCCATTGCTTGTCTATCTGATGTCATTGCACTACCCATATGGTTATTCATACCGACAGCGTAAGGAACATTACTAATAGCATGTTGAATAATACGATTAATTTCGTTCTGATCCATAGAGGGCTTTAGGGTATCGCGCTCTAGAGGTTGTTTACTAATTGGTGCCATTGGCATATGGATCAGAATTTCACGCCCTTGTGCATGGGCTTTAGTTGCTACTTCCTTGCCATGAGGTGAGTCAGGCAAAATAGCGATAGAAACTGCAGTAGGAAGCTGTAAAATTTGGTTATCTTCTTTTTTACGATAACCAAAATCATCAATCACAATGGCTAATTTGGCTGCAAATGCAGGAGTGCTCACAACCAGACTTAGCAACATTAAACTAAGTAAAAAAGAGTGCTTGCGTTGTAATGTGCCAAGTAATTTCAAACCTACCTCCCAAGCCAAGGAACAGGGTTCACTGCTTTTCCTTGACGTCTAATTTCAAAATAGAGTGCAGAACGCTCTTGTCCACCACTGTTACCAACTAAAGCAATAGATTGGCCTGCTTTAACCTGTTGGCCAACATTCACTAAAGCACTTTGGTTGTAACCATAAAGGCTCATATCACCTTTACCATGTTCAACCACGACGACCAAACCATAACCTTGAAGCCAATCTGCTAATAATACACGTCCATCAGCAATGGCTTTTACTTCCGTACCTTGTGCTGCTGGTATCACAATTCCTTTCCAGCGTAATTCGCCAGAGCCAGAAATAGACTCACCAAAACGGTGTAATAAAGAGCCCTTGATAGGCCAAATAGCTTGTCCCGCAGGTTTACCTAAACCACCAGTACGTGACATTAATGATTGCTCTTCAGCTGTTGGTTTATAGGTTGAACCACGCTGTTGGGCTTCTCGTTGTTTGGCTACAATCCGTGCGGCTTCTCGGGCTTCACGTTCTGCTCGTGCTTTGGCTTCTCGTTCAGCTTGAGCAATTTTATTTCTTAATTGAGCTTCATTAGCTCGCATGGTGGCTAAGTTTTTCTGATCTGCTTTTAAAGTTGATTCAAGTTGGGTTAGCGTTTTTTGTCGAGCAGCTAATGCATTATCGAGTTTTTGTTTTTCTTGCTGTTGTTTAGTGAGAACCTGCTTTTGCTCATTCTGTTTTGCTTGCTGCGTTGCTTTTTCTGCTTCTAGCTCTTTTGATGTTTGAGCAAGCTCCGCCATTGTTTCTTTGCGAGCATCATTAATATAGCTGTAATACGCTAAGATACGCTCTTCACGCTGACCTTCTTCGCCACGAAATAAGAGCTCAATACCTTGGTGTTTACCTTGGCGATACGCAGCATCCATTTGACGCGCTAATAACTCTTGCTGTGATTGATACTGTTTTTGTAAGCGAGCAATATTTGAGGTAATGGTTTTTATCTCTTTACCCAATGTTTGTAGGCGATTTTGGGTTTCATGCACAGCTCGACCTGCACTAGAAATTTGAGTTTCTTGTGTTTTTAATTGACTAAGAAGGGCCGTGCGTTGTTTTTGTTGTTCTTGAACCTGTTTTTCTTTTTCTGCAATCGTGGTTTGTAGATCTTTTAGCTGATTGCGGTTATCCGTTAATGTGTTAGCAAAAACAGGAGGGGCAGAAAAAAGAGAGGTGCTAATAAGCAACGTGATTAACGGTAAAGAAAATACACGATAAGACGGATGTGTTTTTTTTTGAAGATCCATTTTCTTTGCCATCTGACCAACGTACCTTTCATAACAGTTTGTAAGATTATTCCATGCCACCAAACAACTGACCAGCTAACACGAAATAAAGCCGAAATTTCAGATAATACCTAACAGGTAATCTATTCAATTAATAAGAGATTATAAAGCAATAATCATAGGAGAGAGGAAAAAAGAGGGATCCTGTGTGACAGCGCAATAGAATATCACGCTGCCCACGAGAGAGATTATTCGACGATAGTACCCCAAAGATCATATTCGTCTGCATGTTCAATAAGAACACGAACGATTTGTCCCGGTTCTACATCAAATTGCTCATTGAGGTAAACAGCACCATCAATCTCAGGCGCATCGGCCATACTACGACCAATTGCACCTTCCTCATCCACTTCATCAATCATAACAAGCAACACTTTGCCGATTTTCTCTTGTAGGCGTTCAGTCGAAATTTGTTGCTGTAATTGCATAAAGCGATGATAACGTTCTTCTTTCACTTCTTCAGGTACTTGATCGGCTAATTCATTTGCTTTCGCACCATCAACAGGGCTGTATTTAAAGCAACCAACGCGATCAAGACGTGCTTCGCGGAGGAAATCCAATAGCATTTGGAAATCTTCTTCTGTTTCACCTGGGAAACCAACAATAAAGGTAGAACGTAAGGTTAACTCAGGGCAAATTTCACGCCAGCGTTTTACTCGCTCTAATGTACGTTCAACCGCACCAGGGCGTTTCATCAATTTTAAAATTTTAGGGCTGGCATGCTGAAGTGGAATATCTAAATAAGGTAGAATTTTACCTTCTGCCATTAAAGGAATGACATCATCAACATGTGGATATGGATAAACATAATGTAAGCGAACCCAAATACCTAGTTTTGCCAGTTGCTCACATAAACTGACCATACTGGTTTTAACAGGTATTCCATCCCAAAAACCCGTTTGATGTTTAGTATCAACACCATAAGCAGAAGTATCTTGAGAGATAACAAGTAACTCTTTTACTCCTGCATTAACTAATCTTTTAGCTTCACCTAAGACTTCACCAATTGGACGACTGTCTAAATCGCCTCGCATTGATGGGATGATGCAGAAAGTACAACGGTGATTACAACCTTCAGAGATCTTTAAATACGCGTAATGACGAGGCGTTAATTTTACACCCTGTTCAGGAACAAGGCTGAGAAACGGGTTGTGATCAGGTTTTGGCACATAGTGATGGATATGAGATAAAACTTGTTCGTAACTATGAGGTCCCGTGATTTCGAGTACTTTAGGGTGAACTTCACGAATTTGGTTCTCTTTTGCACCTAAACAGCCAGTAACAATGACTTTACCGTTTTCATCGAGTGCTTCACCAATCGCTTCTAGCGATTCTTGTACTGCGCTGTCAATAAATCCACAGGTGTTGACGATGACTAAATCAGCATCATTATAGGTAGGAACAACTTGATAACCTTCTGTACGCAGTTCGGTTAGGATACGTTCAGAGTCCACTAAATTTTTAGGACAACCTAATGAAACGAATCCAATTTTAGGCACTTGATTTGTTTGCGACATGCTCGTGTTCTCAATACTTTTAAATAAATAACAGATAGTTGTTGTATCTCAGACAGGTATAAATCTTACGTAATATGGGCGATTTTATACGTAAGTAGCCACTATTAGGGATGCTGATTTATTAATAGCTTGCCTGAAGAGAGTTCCTGTAGAGTAAAAAGGTAAGGCCTTTTCAATTCATCATTTTTCACGGAACCGGCGCTAATGGTACATAAATCCGTCAATAAAAAAAATGATTGTTGAGAAACTTTCCGCAAAAATAGAAAGAGAAAAGCAGGAATAGGCTGTAATTGCGCCATGACAAAGGTATACTTTGGCTCTTTGATACTATTTTTAACCAACGAGAGTGATTGCATCCTATGCTGCAAGAAGTAATGCAATTTTTCAACCGGCACACCCTGTTAAGCTTTGTTTGGGTAGCGTTGCTGGTGGCGGTCATTGTATTGACCTTTAAAGGGCTTTTTTCTAAGACGAAAAATATTTCCCGTACAGAAGCGATTTCTTTGATAAACAAAGAGAATGCGGTGTGTGTTGATATCCGTAGCCGTGATGAATTCCGTAAAGGACACATCATTGATTCTATCAATTTAACGCCTTCTGAAATCAAAAATAATAATATTGCTGAGCTGGAGAAATATAAATCACAGCCAGTTATTGTTGTGTCACCATCAGGTATTGAAGGTGCAAAACCTGCAGAAAGCCTAATTAAACTCGGTTTTGAAAAAGTCTTTATCTTAAAAGATGGTCTTTCAGGCTGGAGTGGTGAGAATTTACCACTGGCTAAAGGTAAAAAGTAACGAGCGGGCAGATTGAGTTCTATACTTACTGCTATTCAATTAATAAGGATATAAAAAGGTAAGATTATTATGTCAGAACAGCAAAACCAAGAGATGACTTTTCAAATTCAACGTATCTATACAAAAGATATCTCTTTTGAAGCGCCTAATGCCCCACAAGTTTTCCAAAAAGAGTGGCAACCAGAAGTTAAATTAGATCTGGATACTTCTTCTAATACTTTAGCTGAAAACGTCTATGAAGTTATTCTGCGCGTTACTGTAACCGCAACAATGGATAACGAAACTGCATTCCTGTGTGAAGTTCAACAAGCAGGTATCTTTACCGTTGAAGGTATCGAAGGCACTCAACTGGCACATTGCTTAGGTGCATATTGCCCTAACGTTCTGTTCCCTTACGCTCGTGAATGTATCACTAACTTAGTTAGCCGTGGTACTTTCCCACAACTGAACTTAGCGCCTGTTAACTTTGATGCGTTGTTTATGAACTATTTACAACAGCAACAAACTGATGCTGCTAATGAAGGGGCTGAAGAAGCTTAATGAACGCTTCTATGACAGTTATCGGTGCCGGTTCATACGGCACCGCTTTAGCGATTACCTTAGCGCGCAATGGTCACGACGTCGTACTTTGGGGTCATGATCCTGAGCATGTTGCTGCGTTAGAACAAGCTCGCTGTAATCAGGCATTTCTGCCCGATGTTTCCTTTCCTGATAGTTTATACATGGAAGCTTCTTTGCAAAAAGCCATTGAAGCCAGCCGTAATATTCTTGTTGTGATCCCAAGCCATGTTTTTGGTGATGTATTACAACAGATCAAACCCTTTTTACGTCAGGATGCACGTGTTGTTTGGGCGACAAAAGGACTTGAGGCACATACTGGTCGCTTGTTGCAAGATGTAGCGCGTGAAGTATTAGGTAATGAAATCCCGCTAGCAGTTTTATCAGGCCCTACTTTTGCTAAAGAGCTTGCCGCTGGTTTGCCTACTGCGATTTCTGTGGCATCAACGGATAATACGTTCTCTGAAGAGCTTCAACAGCTTTTCCATTGTGGCAAAAGTTTCCGTGTTTATAAAAACCCTGACTTTATCGGTGTGCAATTAGGTGGCGCGGTAAAAAACGTGATTGCGATTGGTGCGGGTATGTCTGATGGTATGGGTTTTGGTGCGAATGCGCGTACAGCGCTGATCACCCGTGGACTTGCCGAGATGAGCCGCTTAGGTAAAGCATTAGGAGCGGATGCTGCTACGTTTATGGGAATGGCGGGGTTAGGTGATTTAGTTTTAACCTGTACCGATAACCAATCTCGTAATCGTCGATTCGGTATGATGCTAGGTCAAGGCTTTGATGTTGATACTGCCCAAGAGAAAATCGGGCAGGTCGTTGAAGGTTATCGCAATACCAAAGAGGTTCGTGCATTAGCTGAGCAAGTTGGTGTTGAAATGCCTATCACAGAGCAGATCTACCAAATTTTATACCAGCATAAAGATGCTAAAGAAGCGGCATTATCTTTATTAGGCCGTGCAACGAAAGATGAGATAGACAGTAATCTTTTCTAAGTCTATTTTAGATAGTTATTTATTTCTGTTTTAAACATAAGAAGCCTAAGTTTTTACTTAGGCTTCAATGTAAAAAGAATGAGAGTGAGTATGTCGCTAGAAGAACTAAAAAGAGTCTGGGATCATATTAAAGATGAAGCAAGATGTTTGGCAGATTGCGAGCCAATTTTGGCGAGTTTCTTCCATGCGACATTACTCAAGCATGAAAATTTAGGTAGTGCCTTAAGCTATATGCTGGCGAACAAGCTAGCAACCCAAACTATGCCTGCGATTGCTGTTCGTGAGATTGTTGAAGAGGCATATCGTAGTGATGACTCAATGATTGAGTCTGCGGCTTACGATATTTCAGCAGTTCGTTTACGCGATCCCGCAGTTGATAAATACTCTACACCTCTGCTTTATCTAAAAGGTTTTCATGCCTTACAAGCTTATCGCATAGCACATTGGTTATGGGGACAAGATCGTAAAGCACTTGCCATTTACCTACAAAACCAGATTTCTGTCACTTTTGGTGTCGATATTCACCCAGCCGCTCGCATTGGTCATGGCATTATGCTTGATCACGCCACAGGTATTGTGATTGGTGAAACCGCTATCGTTGAGAATGACGTTTCTATCCTACAATCTGTCACTCTAGGAGGAACAGGTAAAACCTGTGGCGATCGCCATCCTAAAGTGCGCGAAGGTGTAATGATTGGAGCAGGTGCTAAAATACTCGGCAATATTGAGATTGGCCGCGGTGCTAAAATTGGTGCTGGTTCTGTGGTATTACATGAAGTACCAGCACACACCACTGTTGCAGGAGTTCCTGCCCGTATTGTCGGTAAACCCACTAGTGATAAGCCTTCACTCGATATGGATCAACACTTTAATGGTGTGGTGCCTGGTTTTGAATGTGGTGATGGCATTTAATGGCTTTAACTGAAGTTACACTCTCTGAACTTAAGGCTTGTTTACATGCTGAATATATCGGTGATAACAAGCCTTTTAGTTGGATAAGACTTTTTCATCGCGTCTTTTTCTGCCAGCGTTCGCGTTATCTTTTTTGGTGGCGTGTCGCCCAATTCTTTTATTTCTCTAAAAATCGTTTTCTTAAAAAACTTGGTATTCGTATCGGTGCTAAAAATAATCGTAAATACTGCAACGATATCTCACTAAGAACACGCATAGGTAAAGGCTTTTCATTACCTCATCCCATAGGGATCGTACTGACTAATTACTGCCAACTAGGTGAGAATGTGACATTAATGCAAGGTGTCACCATTGGAGTAAAAGAAAAAGATGGCAAAGCAGATATTCGAGTTGGCAACCATGTTTATATTGGCTGTAATTCTTCGATTATCGGCGGAGAGATAGAAATAGGTGATAACGCTGTGATTGGTGCTCACGCATTGGTATTGAAGGATGTGGGGGAAGGGTGCAGGTATATTAATAAGATAGTAGTAAATATAAATTAAGGTACTTTAATAGTACCTATTCAAGTTAGATAGAAAGTAGAGTATTTAAAATTAATCTATCAGGTTTTAAATAATTATTATAATAATGATAGTTTTTTTCCATCATTTCATACCTAAGTTCTTTATCATTCACGAGGTTATTAACAGATTGATATAATTCTTCTACATTTTCAAATGGAAGATAATTATTAAAATCTCCTGGAACGATATATTCTAAAGGTTCCGATATTATAGCTCGTGAAGATGCAACAAACTCCCCAAATCGCCATCCCGTGGATTGATGTAAACCAGTTGATGTAATACATATTTCATGATTTTTCATTATATTAATAAAATGTCTGCGATGAGTTTGTGTTTTAGGTAAAATAAAATTAGGAGCAATTTTTCTAGAATACTCAATATCATTAATACCAATAGTAGATATTTCTTTAAAATTCTCATTTAACATATTTAAAGCATCAATTCTAAATCTATTGAGTTTTTTTATTTCATTATATTTTTCTATTTCTATATGTCCACTCCCCTTTAATTGAGACACACCAAATTAGAGTTTTCTAACTGTTGACGATAGGCCTCCGGTGGGAGGTGATTTAAACTTTCGTGAGTTCGATTTTGGTTATAATCTTGCTGCCAAAACCATGCTAATTCTCGCACTTGGCTTAACGATTCAAATAAATACGCATTTAAAAATTCACGTCGAAACGAGCCATTAAAACGTTCGATAAACCCATTTTGTTGCGGTTTTCCCGGTTGAATATGGCATAGCGATATTTGGTTATCTTCACAGTAATTCAATAAGTTAACTGAAATAAGTTCAGGCCCATTATCGACTCGGATCTGCTTTGGTAACCCTCTTTCAGCTTTTAAACGCTCAAGCACCCTGATGAGGCGTTCCGCAGGCAATGATGTATCAATCTCAATCGCCAAGCATTCACGCGTTCCTTCATCAATAATGTTGAGGGTTCTAAAGCGTTTGCCGCAATATAAACTGTCGTGCATAAAATCCAATGCCCATTGAATATTTGGGACTTTTTCAATCACTAATGGTCTTTTTTCACGCTTCGGAAGTACTTTTTTAACCCGTCGTTTCAGATTCAATCCTAATCGACAATAAACGCGATAAACTCGTTTATGATTAAAAGGATAGCCTTGAAATCTCAGTCGGAAATAACATTTCCAGAATCCTGATTGTGGCGATTTCGTTAAAACGGATTGTATGGCATCGATGACGATTTTATCTTTCTCTCGCCAATTTTGAGTCTTCCGATAAAACGAAGCGCGAGGTAGCGATGTGAGTTTACACGCTTTAATGACTGATAAGCCCGCCTCTTTTAATGATTGAGTGCAGGATTTCTTTTCAGCCACTACCAACCCTTTTTTGCGAAAAGCTCCTTCATTGCATGGTTTTCAAGGCTAACTTCCGCAAAGAGCTTTTTCAGTTTCGCGTTTTCATCTTCAAGCTCTTTTAATCGTTTAACATCATTAGCTTCCATGCCACCATACTTTGATTTCCAGTTATAGTAAGTGGCATTGCTGATCCCATTTTGGCGGCAAATATCTTCCACTTTCATCCCTGAATCAGCGAGTTTTAAAATATTAACGATTTGAGTTTCAGTAAAACGGGCTTTTTTCATCATGACCTCTGCAAATTTTAGGCAGAAAATCTAATTATAGCTGTCTTATTTTAGGGGAAGTGGACATATACAGCTAGAGTCTTCAGAAATAACTTCTGGTTCCCATAATCGGGTTAAAAATAAAACTCTGGGATTGTTTGATACTTTTGGTATGGTTTCGAGGTCATAATGCCTTACAATTTCTTTACCCAATATTCTCCGAATGTTTCCCAATAAATTATCCACTACTCCATATACGGGTTTTATCTCATAGTTAAATCCAAGAGGCCTACATTTTGGAAATTTGTTAGCAAGTTTTTCAGAGTAACTTCTTTTAAAATATAAATCACACCAATCATAATCAGGAATAGAAAAAAAATTTCTTTCAATATGATCACCATCATTTGCGTCATAAACTATTTTTTTTCCATCAACATTGGCCCTTAATATATGCTGAGCACCAGTAATATTATTATTTATATTTGATATTTTTATAATGTTATACTTTTTTAAAAGCAAGAATCCATATATATACTGACTAATATGATGAGAATATTTAAATGATAAGGTTACATTATGCATTTTATAGCCTTTGGCCATTGTTTTTAGGTAAGTTAATCAAATTTTATGTAATAAAAAAGCGTTTATCTAGAGGAAGATAAAACGCTTTAAAAATTATTGACTAATAGTAAATCAATCTTTTAATAACGCACCAGGATAACCAAGTTGGCGCCATGCTTCAAAAACCACAACAGCCACAGTATTTGACAGGTTCATGCTACGGCTATCAGCAAGCATTGGAACTCTGATTTTCTGCTGTGTCGGCATATTATCCAACACATAAGGCGGTAAACCACGAGTTTCAGGTCCAAAAAGGAGATAATCTCCATCTTGATAGCTAACATTGCTATGTGCTGGTGTTCCTTTTGTCGTTAACGCAAATACTCGTACACCTGTCGGTGATTGTGCATTATCAGGGTTTAAACCTTCACTTTCTAAAAAAGCGTAGTAATCGTGATGCTGCTTAATATCAGCAAACTCACGATAATCAAGCCCTGCACGACGTAGACGTTTATCATCCCAAGTAAAACCCAATGGTTGGATTAGATGAAGATGAAAGCCTGTATTAGCACACAGGCGGATAATATTACCCGTATTCGGTGGAATTTCGGGTTCAAATAAGACGATATTGAGCATATAAAATAGATTTAGTCGTTACCAAAGAGGTCACGAGTATAAACTTTTTCTTCAACGTCGTTTAGCACTGATGACATTCTATTGGTAATAATAACATCAGAGATTGATTTAAATTCATTTAAATCACGAACTAATTTTGAATTAAAGAAGGTTTCTTCTTTCATCTCTGGCTCATAAATTACCACTTCAATTCCTTTGGCTTTAATGCGTTTCATAATGCCTTGGATAGAAGAAGAACGGAAATTATCAGAACCAGACTTCATAATTAAACGATAAACACCCACAATTTTCGGTGATTTAGCGATAATTGAGTCTGCAATAAAGTCTTTACGTGTGCGGTTAGCTTCAACGATGGCACTAATAATATTATTAGGGACAGAGTCGTAGTTTGCTAATAACTGTTTAGTATCTTTTGGTAAGCAGTAACCACCATAACCAAACGATGGATTATTATAATGATTGCCGATACGGGGATCTAAACAGACGCCCTCGATGATTTGTTTTGAGTTCAAACCGTAAGATTCTGCATAGCTATCAAGCTCATTAAAGTAAGCAACACGGAGCGCTAAATAAGTATTCGCAAATAATTTAATAGCCTCTGCTTCTGTTGAATCCGTGAACAGAACATCAATGTCTTTCTTTAATGCGCCTTGTTGTAAAAGGTCAGCAAATTTTTGTGCTCTTTCTGATTGTTCACCAATCACAATACGAGATGGGTATAAGTTATCGTAAAGCGCACGACCTTCACGTAAGAATTCAGGTGAGAAAATAATATTATCTGTATTATATTTCTCTCTCATTTCTTTGGTAAAACCAACAGGAATGGTTGATTTAATAATCATTGTCGTGCTTGGATTATATTCTAAAACATCACGGATAACAGACTCTACAGAAGAGGTGTTAAAGTAATTTGTTTTAGGATCGTAATCGGTAGGTGTTGCAATGATAACGAAATCAGCATCTTTATAAGCAAATTCTTTATCTAAGGTTGCAGTAAAATCGAGCTCTTTGGTTGCTAAAAACTCTTCAATTTCTTTATCTGTAATTGGAGAGATTTTTTTGTTAAGCAATTCAACTTTTTCTTTATTGATATCTAACGCAACGACTTTGTTGTGTTGGGAAAGAAGTATTCCGTTAGATAGACCGACATAGCCGGTTCCTGAGATGGTGATTTTCATAATTAATTAGAACCATATAAAAGATATAGAAAATTACTAGAAGGAGAGAGGTGATATTTATCTTTCTTTGGCTATTTCTATAATTTCAGTAGTAGATATAGATGGTGTCCTAGGAAGATATATGACATCACATAATTCTTTAAATTGGTCAAATTTACCTTCCCAATCATTACCCATGACTAAAATATCTGCATTGAACGATTTAATATATTGACCTTTTAATTCTAAAGAGTTTTCTATAAATACTTCATCTACATATTTTAGAGATGATATAATATCAAGCCTATCATTTTGGTTATATATAGGATATCTATTTTTCTTTTTAAAATTTAATTCATCAGATGAAACTCCAACAATTAAATAATCACCAAGTTTACGGGCTCTTTCAAGGATCCTTATGTGTCCTATATGAAAGACATCAAATGTTCCAAATGTTATTACTCTGACGGCCATCTTTTTTTATACTCCTTCAGTATAATAGATATATTATAATCTATGCTTGAACAGTTATTAGGGATGAAATTTAATTTCTTTGCTAAATTATCTTGTTCAGTAATATTAAAGAGGTTATTAGAAACATCATTACAGAAATTTATAAAATCAATATTGTTATTTATTATTTTCTTTGGAAATATTTCCTGATATTGAAATGAAAAACCTATTTCTTGAGTATATTTTTCTAAATCATAAGGTAATAAAGCTACAGGTTTTTTTAGCAATAAATAATCACAGTAAATGCTAGAGTAATCAGTAATTAGGCCAGAGGTAAAATATAGAGCATCAGAAATATCATCACAAATTTCTGAGTTAAAATTTAATATATTAGTTCTTATATACTTATCTAAACTAGTTTCAAATCTTGGGTGTAATCTTAATAAAATAATTACGTTAAGACTTTTAAGTACTTCATTTAAATAGTCTATATTATTTTCAAAGTAAGGAAACAATTTTACATTTTCATAATGGCGCCAAGTAGGGGCGTATAGTATATATTTTTTATCTACATCAAAGGGAAAATTGAGGTTTTTTTTGTTTAATAAGTCTTCAACTCTAGGTTGAGGAGCTACAATAATTTTTTTCTCATTAACACCAAATGCATTGGACATATATTTTGTAAAAAAAGCAGAAGAGCTTAAGAATAATGAAATGTTACTTCTGTTTATTAA
Organism: Proteus sp. ZN5; assembly: GCF_011046025.1. Classification (GTDB taxonomy): domain Bacteria; phylum Pseudomonadota; class Gammaproteobacteria; order Enterobacterales; family Enterobacteriaceae; genus Proteus. The sequence goes on along the minus strand of NZ_CP047639.1, from coordinate 382,017 downwards.
ATAAAAAAATTTTTTTAAAAAACCTAAATTATTTTCACATAATCCTATGTTTTTTATTGGTGTGCCATGTCCTAAATGATATACAAATCTTTTTCTATTTAAAAATATACCAGAGCAAGGCGTTTCTAATGTACTTAAAATCCAAACAGATGCAGTGTATATTTTTATAATATTACATTTTTTTTTGTTGCAGATAAAATAATTACCATATATAGATGTTAAGTATTCCCTTTTATTTTTATCATTAATAACAAAGTATACTTTAAAACCAAGATCCTCTAATTTTTCTTTAGAGTGTAAGAATAAACTTTTAGCATTCCAAGTGAATTCTTGATTACAAGCAGAGTTAAATATAATGGTTTTTTTTCTCTTTGTGTATATATATGAATAATATAAAGAAAATAAAATTCCTTTTATAAAATGCATCATCCTATGAAAAAGGTATTTATTTCTGAAATTTTTAGTTGTACTCATCAAATAAATCCTTCCATTTTAAAAAAATATTTTCTAATTTAAAATCTTTAGCTCGCTCTTCAGCTAAATCTAGGGTTGATTTTAGATTGTTTGAATCTTCAAGTATAGATAATATTTCATTGGAAATTAACCTATCATAATCTTCTATATTTTTTGTTTTTAAAGAAGCAATATTGCTTTTATTGGGTATTAATTTCCCATAAGTGATATTGTCTTTAATTAAAAGTTCTCTTGGTCCAGAGAAACAATCGCTAGAAATAATCGGTGCTCTGCAAGCCATCGCTTCGATTAATACCATTGGTAATCCCTCATATAATGAAGGAAAAACAAAGACTGAAGAATGATTTAGGTAGATAAATGGATTTTCTTTAAATCCTTCAAAAAATACTTTTTTGCTTATATTTAAATCCTCACATAATTTTTTTAATGCTATTTTTTCTGGACCCTCACCTATTATTACTAAGTATATATTTGGTTGTTTTCTTAATGTTAAATAGAATGATTTTATTAAATGCCATTGTCCTTTTTGTGAGTCTAACCTACCAATATTTAATATGAACTTTTTATTTTTAAGATGTTCAGGCAAGTTTTCTTTTAATGACTCTTTAATTAAATTAAGCTCAATAGGGTTTGGAATATTAACAATTTTATTATAACTTGAATATTTATTTTTAAGTGCTAGAGCTAAATCGTTAGATACAGTAACCACTATATCTGATTTTTTTAAAATGATATTTTTTAATAAAAATTTTGTAACTTTAGAATATCTTTTTTCGAAATTATTATGAATTGTTGATATAGTAACTTCTTCACTTTTTGTTAAAGCATTTATAATATCGCAATGAGGAATGTGACTAATAAAAAAATCATATTTATTATTGGTCTTTATTCTTTTTATCTTTATATATAAAGATAAAAAATTAATTATCTTCATTATGCCATGTTTCTTTTTTATTTTTAAATCTATCAAGTTTCCTATATATGGAAATTTGATAGATTTATTTTCTTCAATAATTATATCTACGTTATAACCTGCATTAGAAAACATAATAGAGTGTAGAGCAGCAACCCGACTCACGCCATTATCTTTTAAATTTGGTACTAGAATAGCAATTTTTTTCATTTTCTAACCTAATTTATAAATATATTTTGATAAGGTAGGAGACCATTTGAATTTGATAATGATGCAAGAAAACTAATTAAATAAAGGAATGTTATAGCGGAAAATACTATAAACCTATTCTTATTAAAACACATAATAAATAGAGGAATAAAAAAAGTATCAAAAACAGTAAAATAATATGATGGTCTTACAAATATAATGTTATCTAAAGCAAATATTCTAAATGAAATCCCTATCGAGAACATTAAAAATAAAAAGTTATATTCTTTGGTTTCCATTTGTTTATTCTTGATGATAAATTTCACAGAGTAAACAAATAGAAATAAAATAACATATACATAAACACCTAAACCAGATCCCCCGTAATCAACAGGGTTTTCTAAATATCGAACGTATTTTTCACCTAAAATGCTTATAAAAATGCTTATTGCTAATTTGAAAAGTCCTGACTTTACTAATAATAAAGATATAGATACGAGACTTAAACAAAAAAAATTCTTAACATTCAAATTATATATGAAATAAAAAGGAATAAATAATAAAACTGACTTGTGGAATAAACTACCAAGTAAAATTAAAATGAGGAAGTAAAAAAAACGCCTTTCTTTTATGAAGATAAATGATAATAATGTGCAGGAAAATGCTATTCCTTGTCTAACCCCATTAAATGGTAAAAAATATAAGTTACTTATAAAAAAATATAATAATATTAGGAATCTTTCTTGTGGTGTTTTGTCTTTAACTCTATTTTTAATTGCTAAAAACAAAATGAAATTTGTTATAAGTGATGTTATGAATATAAGACTAAAAAAGCCTTCTTTTTTTTGTGGTAATACATTAGATAGGAAATAAAAACCATATTCTAACCCACTATTGTAATTATTATTTTTATGAATATTGAAAAATATATCTTCATAATTAAAATAATCAGTACCTATACCATATCTAAACCCAGAGAATGTTAATAATAAAATATAAGATATAAAGCTTAAAGGATAATAAATATTATTATTAGATTTAAAAGGCGTGGATAATAATAGTAAATTTATTATTATAAATGAAATATAGATTGCCATATTATTTTCTTAGCAAGTAAAGTTTATATATTATTAAGTATAAGAAAAAATTAATCTCAGAAATTATTTTATTTTTTCCAAAAATATCTTTAATTATGTCATTTATAATTAAAAATTCCTTTCTTTTTGAATGGATATTTATTAAAGAAAAGGAGCGAATAAAACTATTAATAATTATTTTTTTATCTTTCTTTATTGTATATTCTAAATCAGCAGATGAAAAAAAACTATTTCTTGTGGAAACACTTTCTAATGCCTTAATACTATCAAATCTTTTATTAGAAAAGGTGTACATTGCTGAATTATTTCTTTGAATATAAAAAAGATAAACATCATTTATTTTAGTGAAATTACAAATATTATTGATGCACTCGTAAATAAATTTCAAATCTTCACCATATTTATAATTCATATTAAACATTACTTTTTTAGCAATTTTTTTTGAAATTATGAAACTACCTATAAATAAATAATATTTTCTATACAATAATGATTGTGCCAAATCTCTAATATTTTTTTCTTTATTTGTTTTGTAAATAATATTTTTTTTATTAGAAAATATTTTTTTTGTATCCCAATATATCAAATCAAAATTATTTATTTCTTCAAGGTAATTAGCTAATTGTTCATAGTTTATATAATCATCACTATCTAAAAATAAAAGTTTATCTTTTTTTGCATGTAAAATACCTTTATTTCTAGCTGAAGAAACTCCTTGATTCTTTTGTTCTAGATAGATTAAATGTGGATTGCTTATTTTTTTTATGTGTTCCATAAGGTGATCTGTACTTCCATCATCAATAATGATAATTTCACCATCTATTTTTTCTACAAATAATAGTAATGAATTTATATTTTTTTCTAATGATTGCCAATCGTTATAGCATGGAATGATAACAGATATCATAAAAAGAATGTCCTATTTACTATGAAGAGTTTTGAGTAAAATTGATGAGGCTATAGCTTTTTCTTTTAATAAAATATTATTAATAACATTATAATCAATATTACGATTTAAAAAATCACTAGTTAAGTCTTTTGAAGAAAATATAATTCTATCTTCTAAGTTGAATTTTTTTAGAATAGAGCTAAAACGAGCTAAACCTCGTTCAATATTTCCTATAGCTATAAAGGGTTTATTAAAAATAATTGAGAAAACAACACCATGAAATGAATCTGTTACAACATATTCTGCTTCCATAAATCCGCGTAGCCATTGTGTAACTGGAGGAAAAACTTTATCAATATATGTTGGCATTACAGTATATGGAGTTAAATTATATTTATTTGCAACAATATCGATTATTTTTTGTTTATCTGATGATTTATCTAGAATATATGTCATCATATTACCTGGATTTTTAAATGTATTATCTTCTTCAATTAGTTTAATATAATCTTTTTTATCTAATAACATTGTTGGGTCTAAAACATGTTGAGCATTCACTTTAAAATGTTTCTTGCATAACTCAACAGCGCTATCTTCTCTAACTGATATCAGATGAAACTTTTTTGCTAGCTCAGAACAAGTATTTAATTCTTTTTGAGTAAACTCGTTGCAGTGATCTAAACCAAAAGAAGCTGCATAAGCAATACGAATCGTTTTAGTATCATCTTTTAAAAAATCTAAAAAATAAGTTTTTATATTGGGAGAATATGTAGGACGCCAAACTTGATCACTACCAACAATATAAGCATTGAAGTTATATTGTTTAAGTATATCTATTTTTTTTATAGACTCTATTTTTACTGTTGTTTTGATATTGTTTTTTATAAATTTATATGTATTCTTACGAATTGATTTTTTTTCTTTTCTAGACTGAGGAAAGATAGTTACAAAATTTTTTCTAAATATATATTTTTTTATAACATTTAGTACGATGCCTTTTATTCCCCAAAGCTTTGGTTTTTTAGGTTGAATATTAACAGTTAAAGCTTCAAAATTATTTTTTCTTAAATATTCTTGCAAAGCATAAGCTTGTAACAAACCACCATAATTTGTAACAAGAGGTTGGGTTAAAATTCCTATTTTCATATAGATTATCCTTTGACCTTAAGTATTATTTTTCGTTTAATATGATTTAGTTTAGTTAAAATTTTCAAGAATATTAAATCTATTTTCATATTTTTATCGAATGTTATATGGTTTTTTTCTTTTAACCATAACTCTAGGCTTTTTCTTCTAGTTCTCATCCGTATTTTTTGTATTAATTTTTCAAGAATATCTATTTTTATATTTGATACTCGTTTAGGAGGAATTAATATTCCTAATTTCTGTAATTCTTTTATTCGAAATTGTAAAGCATTATGCCGGTGAGTAAAACTACCTTGTTGTGATTGTAAAAATTCTTCTGTTAATAATTTAGTAATATATATATCATTATTTTTTATTCCTTTAATAATGATATCTTCTGCTAACTGAGATCTTGTTATTAATACATTATTACCTTTTCCATCATCTGAATATGGTTTTATCCAGGCATCTCCAACTGAAATATCAGCTAATTCAGTTGTTACATCATCACATAGATCACAAGCATTTGATTTAAATAATCCGGTCCCCCACATATCACCTACTGTAGACATTTTTATTATCTTTTGCTTGTTTGTTTTGTCAAAGCATCCAAAAGAGTAATCACTTGCTTTACTATTAATATCTTTAATTCTAAATTCGGGTTTTGAGTACTCATAAGGGTTAGTCCCTGTTTTACTTACCAAATATTCGGAGAAAAAACTACTCTTTATGCCTCCACATATAATTCCAACAATAAATTTAATTCTATCTTTTAATATAGGATCATTTAATTGGGCTAATCGAATTGCTTTAACAAAACAAGCTACACCAACAACAGCGATATTGCCATCTAACTCATTTATTTTACTTAAAACAAAAGATAGCGTAACTGGGTAATATTTGGTTTTTGCTGATTTTATTAGTTCTTCTTTAGAACTACTGATCCTATATTCATAATGTCTACTAGAATTATTGGAAGATCTCACTGAGATAACATAATCAATAGTGTTATTCTCTAAAAGCTTTTCTAATACATAAGTGGCTATGCCACCTGACGATGAACTTTCTCTATGTTTATAAGAGTAACCGGCATATGTGGAAATATAATAACCAATTTTTGGATGATGTTTTTTTTCTTTATTGAAAAAAAATTTTGATATTTCATTTTCTGTTTTTATTTCTTCTTTTGGATATGGATTAAATGGACAGACATCTAAACAGCCACCATCACAATTACAATCTTTTATTTTTTTTGCTTCATAAAAACCATATTTTGTTTCTGACATAACTAAAGAATGATTTTTACATTTTAATGTACATAAACCACAGCCTATACATAAGTTATTATTAACAACTAGTTTGATAATATCGTTACATTGATTTTTTTTCATTATTTATATTCTTTAATCTTTTTAAATTTAAATACTAAAAAATTTCTAATTTTTAATTTTTCATTATAAGACAATCCGAAAAATAGGACATTTATTGTTATTACAAGCCAACTTATAATACAAGTTATAAGAAAATTAATTAAGTTATCTTCAAAATTTTTGATGATAAGCCACACGGAATAATATGATATACTAGATATAACAAGAATACGCCAAAATACAGTTGTATAGAATTTTCTAGAAATACCAGGGAATAATTCATTTAATAATAGTAAACGTATGAATAAAGATATTAATGATAAACTAATACAGACTAGAAATGTTACTGTTGATTCTAAGCCTAAGTAGAGAAAAAAATATGAAATTGGAATATTTAATAATAATATTGAGCCGATAGTTATTTGATATTTTTTTATTTTCCCCGATGCTTGAAAGGCAGACATTAATGTCCCTGATAGGCTATTAATAAGAGAGTCAATTAAAATTAATTGACAAAATATGGATGTATATGGTGGGTAATTATTTAACCAAAGACTCAGTACTGTATCTGTTTTTAATAAAATAGGAAGCGATAAAAAGAAAATTAAAAAGAAAGAAAACCTAGAACCTAATAAAACTAGGTTTTCTAGATAATATATATCATTATTTGCATAAGATTTTACTATTTGTGGGCTTAATGCTGATTGTAAATTAGTAACAAATCCATTTACGGCACTATTTACTTGAAATGATATTGCTCTTGCTGCATTGATAATCGGACCAAAGAAAATATTTAATAATATATTAATTCCCTGGTTCATTCCAACAGATGCCATATTACCAAATAGATTCCAACCAGTATAACTAAATAATGAATAAAAAAGTTCATTATTCCAGTAAATTTTATAACTAGTTGTTGTGAATTTTAATTTATTATAAATATATAATGTACAGAAAACTAAAATACTAATTATGGCGATTAGTATAGAGTAGATTGTTAATTTATCACCAGAAATATAATCTAAAATTAACACTGCTCCTAGTTTTAATAGGATATCAATTATACTAATATAAGCAAAAACATTCATTTTTTCATGAGCAATAAGGTTGGCTTTGTATGGAGTGCTAAGTATTACAAAACAAAAAGATAATAATGAATACTGAAAAACAAAATTAGCGGCAAGTATTCTATTAGGAGTAATTAATAAATAATTATTTATAAACCACACACCTATGCTTTCTGAGATAATAATTATAAAAATAATAATTATTATCTGTATATTAATACTCATTCTGAATGTTTGTAGTAATCTTTCTTTATTTTTTTTGCCTATTTCAAAAGATAAAAATCTTTGTGTCGCTGAGGTCATAGCTCCACTAATAAAAGTTAACATCGTAACGACACCACCTACGACGTTATATATACCAAAATCTTCGATACCTAATATTTTTAATATAACTCTAGATGTATATAATGATACACCTAGAATCAATACCATTCGAAAATATAAAAACAATGTGTTTTTTATTATTGTTTTATTTCTTTTATTATATGTCATCTTAAATTAAAAATATTATTTTCTTTCGGTTATATTTGATTAGCCATAGCTACCGCACTGGGTTTACGGCCCCCAGAGCGCCAAAATTCATTTTTATAAACCCTTATCTATCTGTAATATAAGGGTTTGATTATATAAGCATACTTTATCAATATGCTAAAAACCGCACTGAGAGTAGACTCTTCAAACCAGACGGTCAAGTAATAGCTGGGTATTTTACCATTGATTGAGGATATATAAATACTGGAATAGCGGTCGATTCAGCCAGATCATTCTGAATTGCATCAACAAACGTTAACAAAAAGAATATGCCACCAATTCTTCAATGGGTGGCAGGATATCTTGATACAATAATTTAATTACTGAGTTATGTGTCTGAATTAGTATGAATTTTGACCTCAATGACTTTGATAATTTTCTATTAATATGAATAAAATAGCTCTATACAGTTACTATTCATAGGATCTGAAAGCTTTAAAGTAGATAACGTTATTCTTTATTTCCTAAGCTAAACTTCCATTTTTCACCAAACTTATAATCCCATTCATATGGGATGAATTTATCTATTCCATTGCAAGGCGTAAATGTCATTTCACCAAAATAAACTTGATTATTAGCAAGATAGAAGTCGACTCGACAATAATCGAATTCAACTGATAATTTCTTTGCAAGATCTAGGAGTTCATGAAGTTGAGCTGGGGCTGGGATGTCTGCTGGCGCATTCTTGTAGTCCATTAAGAAAGGCAATAGTTCCCATTGTGTATTGTAAATATTAATAAAGCGCTCATTGCTATATCGAGAAAATTGGATTTCTAAAAATTCTGGCTTACCATGAAAACAATGAATTTTATAGTCTTCAGGCTGAATTTTTTGATGAGTAGAGTTGAATATATCTAGATACTCCTCACATAAAATCATAGGCTTAATATTTTTATAGTGCCATTCTCTGGTTCTATAATACATGCTTTTTTTTAGACTTGAGCGGAGTTTTTTGTTAGCAAATTTTTTATTAAAATTTCCTTTATCGGTACAAATGATGGTACTACCCGCATCATGATTACATTTTAAGACAAATTTATTTGGTAAAGATTCATAAGGTATTTCAATTGGTGTTTTGTAATAACCTAATATATTAACTAAATATTTTTCACCTATTTTTTCTTTAACATAATCTCTTACTAGAAGCTTATCTGCTAATTTAGTATAAGTAGGGTTACGGTCGTATAAAATTCTTGCATTTATCTTCTCATTAAATGTTTGAGGATCTTTTAAGTTTAAGGTCTTACCTAATTTTTTTTTAAAAAGGTACTTTCTATATAATTCATCCGGAACTAAATAAAAAGAAAGAAATGAAAATATTTTTTTTATTTTGAAATGAGCCATGATTTATTCCCTGGAGCTATAAACTACTTTATTAATTGTTTTATATGAATTTTATTTAAAACATAACTATTTTTTAGCAATGGTTCTAGTTAGTTAAATCTAGAGTAGTTATAGTTATGTTATCGATTTGTATTTTTTGTAGATAATTTATTACTATTGAATTTTGGAATTAGCAAGTTACAAATATTTCTAATTAGCACTAAATGCTAATGCATATTTTATATGATTATGAACAGAGTTTTTTAAGCTTTACTTAATTTTTTTAGTAAAAAGCATAAAAAAATGCCACCTATTCTTCAATAGGTGGCAGTATATTTTGATACAACAGTTTAATTACTCTATTAAGCTGTTGGTGATTTATTACCGGCACCCGCTCTTGGCAACCAAATCTCAACCCTCAATCCACCTAATGGGCTGTCATCGGCTTTAACATGGCCTCGATGTTGGCTTACGGCTGTTTCTACAATAGCTAACCCTAAGCCTGTACCACCTGATTCACGATCTCTTGCTTCATCAGTGCGATAGAAAGGTCGGAAGATATGCTCTCTATCTTCTGGGCTAACACCCGGGCCATCATCATCAACAATAATCGTGATACCTTGGTTTTGTTCAGTAAAGGCAACTTCAATGCGAGAATTTGAATAACGTAAGGCATTTCGAACAATATTTTCAAATGCACTAGCAAGTGAATATGGATTGCAGTAGATAGGCCATGCTCCCGGAGGTGTTGTCACTTGTAGCGTCTTATTATTCTGTTCAGCCTCAAATTTCGCATTATCTAAAATGTCATCCCATAGCTCGTTGGCTTTTACTGTTTCGCGTAATAACTCATTTTTATGCTGATTGCGTGAAAGAACCAGTAAATCATTAATCATGCCATCAAGACGTTGAGTTTCAGTTTCAATACGCTCTAGCTCTTTACTTTCTCCACTACGACGACGTAACAGTGCGCTTGCTAATTGTAAGCGTGTTAATGGTGTTCGTAACTCGTGAGAAATATCAGAAATTAAGCGTTGTTGTGCTTCAACCATGCGTTCGAGTGCGCTTATCATCTGATTAAAGCTAGTACCTGCGGCTAAAAACTCTTGCGGGCCAGTCTCTAGTTCAGGATGAGGGCGTAGGTTGCCTTTAGCGACATCATCAGCCGCATTCTTAAGCTGTCTAGCGGGTTTCGCTAAGCTCCAAGAAAGCCATACTAATAATGGTGTGCTGATAAGCATGGTGAATATCAGTAGCAATAACGGCTTATCAAATAATAAGTTGATAAAGTCAGATTGAGGGCTACTTGAAGGGCGTACAAGATAAAGTTGGTAATGATCCTCACCATCTCTAACAGAAAATGGCCCTAACATCTCAGAGCGACCATATTTTTTCTTTTTAGGGTGATCTGCGTTATCAGACTGACCAATAAAGTTTCTGACAACCTGCATCTCATTACGTTGAGCACCAATGATACGGCCTTCACTCGTAACAATAATTAAGCGCTGACCAGGGGGAGCCCATTTATCAATGGCACGAATTAATCGACGCCACCAAAGGAGATCATTAGCGGGATCTTGCGCTAATTCAGCTTCGATATGTTGTTCTAGCATAACGCCTTGACGGTATTCACTCTCTAAAAGAGGGGTAAGCTGGCGCGAGTCCAGCTTTGGAACCATCATAACTAGCACGAGAACTAATGCTAGCGTCAGCCAGAATATTGCGAAAATGCGCGCTGACAGACTATTTATCATAAAGAATATTTATCAAGTTATTGAAACCATCAGATAACCGCGGCCACGTAAAGTTTTAAACCAAGGTTGTCCATCTGTTCTTTCTGGTAATTTACGGCGTAAATTAGAAATATGCATATCAATCGCTCTATCAAACGGTGTTAAGCGTTTGCCGAGTACTTCTTGGCTTAGATGTTCGCGTGATACGACTTGTCCTAAATGCTGAGCAAGTAAATAAAGTAAAGTAAACTCCGTTCCTGTTAACTCTAGCGGTTCATTATCAAAACTTGCTTCTTGTCGGCCAGGATTAAGTTGTAATTTATCGACCTGTAATGTTGGAGATGTATTGCTGTCAGTCTGTTTTTGTTCGCTCCAGTTTGAACGACGCAAAATAGCTCTGATACGAGCAACCAGCTCTCTATCATTAAAAGGTTTTGGTAAATAGTCATCAGCACCTAGCTCTAAGCCAAGTACTCGGTCAAGATCACTGCCTCTTGCCGTTAACATAATGACAGGGGTCTGGAAATTTTGGCGTAACTCTTTGAGTGTCTCAATCCCGTTTTTACGTGGCATCATAATATCCAATAATAACAGGTCGATAGAAGCATCCAAAAGTTTAAGTGCTTGTTCGCCATCAGAGGCGATTACAACATTAAAGCCTTCCATTTCAAGCAGTTCTTTCAATAGCGATGTTAATTCGCGATCGTCATCCACTAATAAGATTTTATGCATTCGTCAATTCCTCCAAGAGAAAAATACGATAATAAATAGCGCGAATCTATGACTTTACGTTCTTTTACACGCTCTGACGCTAGTTTGCAGCCGCAACGGTATAGTAATCCACATAGCAAAGAATTACACATATGAATTATATATATGAATTATGCACATTGAGTTTGTATTAATTTAGTCGGTATGAAATTACCGAATTAGGAGTGAAGCAATGCGTAAAGTAGCAGTAGTTGCACTAGCATCAATGTTTTTAGCAGCTCCGTCGGTCGTGTTAGCAGAAACCGCCAACACTAATCCGCCTACTGAGCAACAATATAACGGCAATTATCACTGTGATTATGGCTATGGTATGCATGGTGGCCGTGATTATCGAGGTCATCGCGGACAACGTGGTCATATGATGAACAACGGTGGACATATGATGGATCGTGGTTATGCCGAATCACGTATGTTTAACGGTATCACATTAACTGAGCAACAGCGTACTCAAATGCGCGATTTAATGCGCCAGCATCATCAAGACAGATATAACGGAAATTACCGTCAACGTCATGAGAATATGCACAAATTAGTGACAGCACCTCAATTTGATGAAGCTGCAGTAAGAGCACAAATGCAAGATATGGACAAACAAGCGATTGAACGCCATGTAGAAATGGCAAAAGTCCATAATCAGATGTATCAGTTGTTAACCCCAGAACAGAAAGCGCAGTTGGAAAAGAATTACCAACAGCAAATGTCAGACTTTGACGCACGTAATTAATTTAGTAAGTAGTTGAGTAAGAGTGTAGTAAAGATGTACCTAGTTAGAGAGTAAGTAGCAACAACGAAGTTTTTTCCTTGCCATAGACACCATCCCTGTCTTTTGCAGCCCCTCTGGAGAGGGGCTTTTTTTTGTTCATAAGCTTCTTGAATATGTTAGGATAGAATCGATATTTTTTACTATCCTGTATAAGTTTGGAATTATATGAAAGTATTACATTTGATTAATCTACAAGGTTTCGGTGGTGTTGAAAAAAGATTTATTAAATACCTAAATAAAAGCAAGCATAACAATATAGTTATGTGTGTTAGTAATAATATCGATGAAAAAATAGAGGAACAATTTTTAAAAAAAGAAATTTTATTTGTAAATAGAATTTTTAATTCTTTAAAAATTAAATGGCCATCATTTTATAGAAAAAAAGTCCTTATAAAAAAAATAAAAAAACAGAATGCTGATGCCATTATTGTTTGGGATTTTATTCCCAAATTAATTACCAAGCCTCAATGTGGAAAGCTATTTTATTATGATTGTGGATGTGGATGGAGATACCCGAAAAATGAAAGAACAATATCTTTCTTTAATAAGGTAGATGGATTCATATCAAACAGTAATGCATCTAAAAGAGTTATGCAGTTAAGGTATGGTATTGATAAAAATATAAAAGTTATATTAAATAAATTAGATCTCCCTGTTATAAATGAGCCTAAGAGTTTAGAAGATAAAAAAAATATTGTATTAGGTACAGCATCTAGATTAGTCGGTTTAAAAGGTATAGGTATATCATTGCTGGTATTAAAGCAACTTTTAAATAAGGGAATAAATACGAAGCTTATTATAGCTGGCTCTGGTGAGGATGAATCAAAATTAAAAGAATTAACTAATAAGCTAGAATTAAATGAGTATGTCGAATTTTTAGGATACCAAAGTGAGTTATCTGATTTTTATCATAATATAAATATTTATTTAAGTACTCCTATAACAGAAGCATTCGGATTATCTTGTATTGAAGCTTTAGCAAATGGTGTACCTGTTATCTTTCCTAAAATAGATGGTCAAATGGAAGCTATAAAAGATAACTATTGTGGTGTTGGTTTAAAACCGCAATTAACACTAGAACAATATTCTGTTTTGACAGGATTATCTATTGATTTTGATAATCCTGTCTATGATCCAGAAACTGATAATTTGGTTGATCCTAAACTATTATTACCAGATGACTGTGTTGATGCAGTAGAAAAGATAATAGAAAATTATAATTCATTTAGTATTAATGCATTATCATGGTCAAAATTGACAATGGATTTTGATTTATTTGTTGAACAATTTGATGATTCAATGAGTAGTTAATTTAAATTATTCATAATACATTACAAGCTTCTAATAATTTTTAGAAGCTTGCTGATAATACCTACAACAATGCCTCTGGAGATTCAGGTAAAATCTGTCCGCCATCGACGATAATTGTTTGGCCTGTAATATATTTTGCTTCATTCGACGCAAAGAATGCGGCTGCGTAGCCGATATCCTCTGGCTCACCTAACGTATGTGTTGGGATAGAAGCCTTCATCTGATTTAAATAGGCTTCACCTTGAGCCTGTAAACCCTCAGTGAGGATATTTCCTGGCATCACGGCGTTGATGGTAATGCCATGGCGTGCGTATTCAAGAGCTGCACTACGCATAAAGCCTAATTGTCCTGCTTTGCTTGCACCATAATGACTCCAGCCCGGATAGCCAGTAATAGCACCTGTAATGGAAGAGGTAATGATCACTCGACCTTGTTTTTGTTTCTCCATTACACGAAGTGCGGCTTTTACTAAAAAGAACATGCCTTTTAAGTTTACGGTATGCATTTTATCCCAATCAGCTTCTGTCATCTCTTTAATCGTTGCTTGAGGGAAAATACCAGTATTGGAACAAAGAATATCGAGCTTGCCATACTCTTTTACGACATCATCAACGACTTTTTCACAGATAGATTGCTGAGTGACATCAAGATGCATAAAACCAACACCCAATTCATCTTTTGTTTTATTACCAGCAACATCATCAATATCCGCAATAATTACTTTCGCACCACTGTTTTTTAGTGCGATAACGATACCTTTGCCAATACCCTTTGCGCCACCTGAAACTAAAGCGATTTTACCCGTTAAATCAAACATAAAACCTCCTATTAAGTGAGAGCTCTACTGTATCAGTCTAGGCTAAAAAGCGGAGAATGAACCAAAGAACTTAGCCATAAGTCACAAATGTACCTTAGATGATTTTTTTCTTTAAAAGGATGACTGATTAAAATAGGAAGGTAAACGGCAGATAAAACATCATTTAAGGGAAAAACTGAATATTTATCAAAATATGCCGATGCTATTTTTTAGCATAAATAGCGTTTTTTTGAGGTGAATGCAAAAAGGCAGTAAAGTGTCTGTATAAAAAGTGTTAACTTATTAGTGAAACACATTTGAGATAGACTAGTATAATCTTTATACAGGCTGTCTGATTAGTTTAATGCGCATCAAGTTTATGAAAAAAAATGTACGATAATGATGAACTGGTAAAAAATATGCGTACAATGGTATTGTTGAATCAATTCAGCATTTGCGATATCGGTATATAACACCAGACAAGCCGGTATTGAGATAAAAAGTTATTCCAACAATTTTGCAATAATTACATCGAATAAGAATCAGAGGTAATCATGGTCAATGGGATCAAAAGAATTGGGGTTTTAACAAGTGGTGGTGATGCACCAGGTATGAATGCCGCGATCCGTGGTGTTGTTCGTGCCGCACTAAGTGAAGGTTTAGAGGTTTATGGGATTATGGATGGCTATATGGGGCTATACGAAAATCGCATGAAAAAACTCGACCGTTTTAGCGTGTCAGACATGATCAACCGTGGTGGTACATTCCTTGGCTCTGCTCGTTTCCCTGAATTCCGCGAAGACAATGTACGTGCTGTTGCCATCGAAAACATGAAACAAAATGAGCTTGATGCCTTAGTTGTTATTGGTGGTGATGGTTCTTATCTAGGTGCAAAAAAATTAACGGAAGCAGGTTTTCCATGTATCGGCTTACCGGGCACAATCGATAATGACGTAGCGGGTACTGACTACACCATCGGTTATTTCACTGCATTAGAAACTGCCGTTGAAGCCATTGACCGCTTACGCGATACCTCAACGTCTCACAAACGTATCTCTATCGTAGAAGTGATGGGTCGTTACTGTGGTGACTTAACACTGTCTGCGGCAATCGCAGGGGGCTGTGAATTTGTTGTTCTGCCTGAATCTGAATTACCATTTAATCGTGATGAATTACTGGCAGAAATCAAAGCAGGTATCGAACGTGGCAAACGTCATGCAATCGTCGCAATTACCGAACACGTTTGTGATGTGCATGAATTAGCACGTTTTATTGAAGCTGAAACTAAACATGAAACGCGTGCAACGGTATTAGGTCATATCCAGCGTGGTGGTTCTCCAGTTGCTTACGATCGTATTCTAGCTTCTCGTATGGGGGCTTACTCTGTACAACTGCTATTAGAAGGCTATGGTGGTCGTTGTGTTGGTATCCAAAACGAAAAACTGGTTCACCATGATATCATTGACGCGGTTATGAATATGAAACGTGTCTTTAAAGCTGACTGGTATGAAACCGCGAAAAAACTGTACTAATTAATAGATTTTCCGCAATACCAGAGCCTTTCTGAGTTCTATCCTTATTCGTGAACTGCTCTGATACATTCTCCTTGTGTCAGAGTAGCTTCTCGAGTGAAAACATTTCACTTAACGATCTCCATTCTCCTTTATTTCTTCTTATCCCCCTTATATTGATAGTCAGATTCCTGTTGTGTATATCCATCGGCTTTTTGTTATTTCATCGTTATAAAACTTTCTGTCAGCCTAGTTAAATACTTAACGATAGGGGATGGATAGATATGTTTAAACAATGGGGTTTATTATCGGCAGCTTTAGTGACATTACTTTTTTCTAATATTTTATGGGCTAAAGATATTCAATTATTGAATGTCTCTTACGATCCGACAAGAGAACTTTATCAGCAGTATAACCAAGCATTTAGTCAGTATTGGGAGCAGAAAACCGGAGATAAAGTCACTATCCGCCAATCACATGGTGGCTCAGGAAAACAGGCGACATCAGTTATTAATGGTATTGAGGCAGATGTTGTTAC
This sequence comes from Proteus sp. ZN5, assembly GCF_011046025.1. Classification (GTDB taxonomy): domain Bacteria; phylum Pseudomonadota; class Gammaproteobacteria; order Enterobacterales; family Enterobacteriaceae; genus Proteus. The sequence continues at coordinate 365,616 of NZ_CP047639.1, read as the reverse complement.
GTTAGCTCTTGCCTATGATATTGATGCAATCGCGCAAAGAGGAAGTATCGATAAACAATGGATAACACGATTACCTGATAATTCAGCGCCTTATACTTCAACAATCGTTTTTCTGGTGAGAAAAGGAAACCCTAAACAAATAGTTGATTGGGATTCATTAATTAAGCCGGGCGTTTCAATTATTACACCTAATCCCAAAACTTCAGGTGGCGCAAGATGGAATTACCTTGCGGCGTGGGGCTATGGATTAAAAGCGAATCATCAAGATAGTGAAAAAGCTAAAGCCTTCGTTAAAGCACTTTATCAGCAAGTTGAAGTATTAGACTCAGGGGCAAGAGGAGCAACAAATACATTTGTTGAGCGAGGTATTGGTGATGTATTGATCGCATGGGAAAACGAGGCGTTATTAGCGATTAATGAATTAGGTGCAGATAAATTTGAGATAGTCACACCATCAATATCTATTCTTGCAGAGCCTACTGTGTCGGTAGTCGATAAAGTTGTTGATAAACGAGGAACACGAGAAATTGCCACAGCGTACTTAGACTATCTTTACTCACCAGAAGGACAAGAGATCGCGGCAAAAAATTATTATCGTCCTAGAGATAAAGTAATCGCAGTGAAATACCAAGACAGTTTTCCAAAACTAGAACTATTTACACTTAATGACGTTTTTGGTGATTGGCAATCTGCGCAGAAAATACATTTTGCGACAGGGGGCATATTTGATGAGATCAGTCGTCGTTGATAATCAAAGGTGAGAGAAACAAAAAAATCACCTTCTGTTTTATATCCAGTAAGGTGATTTTCTCTATTTTTTATCAATTAATGACATCAGCCAGAAAGATAAAAATTATTTTTTCGCTTTAGCTTGTGCTGCTGCTTTAACGATAACGGCAAATGCGTCAGCTTTCAGTGAAGCGCCGCCCACTAATGCGCCATCGATGTCTGGTTGACCAAACAGTTCTGCTGCGTTTTTATCGTTAACAGAGCCACCGTATTGAATGATAACTTGTTCAGCGATAGCGGCATCTTTCTTCGCGATATGATCACGAATAAATTTATGAACAGCTTGAGCTTGTGCTGGAGTTGCTGATTTACCTGTACCGATAGCCCAGATTGGTTCATAAGCGATAACGGCATCTTTAAATGCTGCTGCACCATGTGCATTTAACACAGCATCGATTTGGCGAGCACATACTTCTTGGGTTTTGCCAGCTTCGTTTTCTGCTTCAGTTTCACCAATACATAATACTGGTGTTAAGCCTAACTCTTTTAACACGCCGAATTTTTGAGCGATAAACTCGTCAGATTCTTTATGATAAGTACGACGCTCAGAGTGACCAATGATAACGTATTTAACATCAACGTTTTTCAGCATCTCTGCTGAAGTTTCACCAGTGAAAGCACCTGATAAGTTAACACCTGTATCTTGAGCACCTAATGCAATACGGCTTCCACCAATTTCATGGCGTGCTTGGCATAGGTAAACTGCTGGTGGTGCGATAGCAACATCACAACCTGCAACACCGCTAACTTCTTTACGTAATGCAGCAATTAATTCATGAACCATATGAATGCTGCCGTTGAGTTTCCAGTTACCCATGACTAATGGATGGCGCATAACTTTTCCTCCAACCGAGTGGTTTAAATTTAGTTTGCTAATAAACACGAATTCTGTTGATGCACAACAGTATAGAGAACAATGAATAGAATAGCTTTGTTTTTTATCACGGAATAGCTGAAACGATCTTGCTGTTTAAAGAAAGCTTAATCGGTTCAATGGCGAAGGTTGTTAATTGGTCGTTTTCATGAACAATAATATAGCGAATTGCACCCACATCATGGCTAATGTAATCAGAAGTTTGATTTTTAAATGCAAATAAACTGAGAGCCTCTTGAATTTGCTCTTGGGTTATTGATGAGTCAAATTGAGCGACCAAAGTAATAATGTATTGCGTTGTGATCTCACGGTTTATCTTTTCTAGTTCAGGTGAATCAGGGGAATGGATCAGCGTTAGTTGTAAACTTTTTATTTTTTCGCTGCCACGCTCTAGTATTGCAGATGAATAGAGATAAGGCGTGATACGTGTTGCTGCTCTGACAAGAGGGATCGCAATATCGTGATTAGTGATAATTTTATATTCATTAAGCGATAACAACGGATTTTGTTGATTAAATTTGGCTCTTAACTCTGGAATAGTTATCTCAAAAACAGGTGCATCTTGTTTAAGATAGGCAATGCCATCCTTTGCAGGCTGTTTTTGTGCGACAGACATCTCTGTTGCAAAAACAGCAGTTGGCAAACAAAGAGCAATGCTTATGATTATCAGGTATAACGTAGAAAGTGTGTTTGCTTTTATCATCTGTCCTCCACTTGTCTGTGCTGTTATTGGCTAGTCTGTATTATTTGATACTAAATGGACAGTGTAATTCACAAATTAAGTAAATTATTGAGAATTTATGACCTTACAACATTGGGCATTTTCATTCAAAGGGCGAATTGGACGCCGTGACTTTTGGGCTGGTTTTGGTGCTTGCTTTGCGCTATTTTTAGGCCTTTTTATTATTAATGATATGATTTACCCATTACCAGCCATTGCAATATGGGGAGTATTCCTTTTTATTCTTTACCCGCTATGTGCGATTTTTACAAAAAGACTTCATGACAGAAATAAAAGAGGAATATGGCTTTTATTACTCCTACTTGCCGTAATGTTAGGATTAGCTGATACCAGTAGTTTAGAGCCATTTTGGCAATGGGCGATAGGACGCTTTCTTCCTTCTTTTATTGGGATGATCATGTTGCTTGATTGCGGTGTATTTGTGGGTAATGACGGCGAAAACTACTTTGGTAAACAGACGGAAAAAGTGAGCTATCGTCGTTGGCATTAATTCATTTATTAAAATTAAATAAGGGTGAAATAAATAGACTCACCCTTATTTTTTGTATTATTACCAATATTGCTCACTGGTGATATGTCCGGGTTTGCGTCGTAAGTGCTTACGCATTTCCCGTTGTTCTTTTAATAATTGTTGAGTGTCTCTGACCATTTGAGGATTACCACACAACATAATATGGCTCTCTTCTGGGCTGATAGTTAAACCAACCATTTTTTCTAAAGCGCCACTTTCAATGAGTGCAGGGATACGTCCTGTTAATGAGCCAATATGATTTTCACGGCTGACAACGGTTTGAATGCGTAATTTACCTTGATAACGCTCAACGAGTTTTTCCATCAAAGGTAAATAGCTTAAGTCATTAGCATATCGAACAGCATGAACAAGAACGATATTTTCAAATCGCTCAAGATCGTGTCCTAACTGCAAAATAGATAGAAAAGGCCCAATGGCTGTTCCTGTCGAAAGCATCCAGAGCGTATTTACTGTGGGAACTTCTTCTAATACAAAAAAGCCGCTGGCTTGTTCAGTCACTAATACTTCATCACCGACTTCTAGTGCGCTTAATTTAGAACTTAATTTTCCATCAGGTACCGTCACCAGATAGAATTCTAAATTGGGATCATCTGGTGCGTTTACATAAGAGTAGGCTCGTTGTACTCGCTCGCCATCGATATCTAGCGCTAATTTTGCAAATTGCCCAGCTGTAAACTTATCAATAGGAGCATTGACGACGAGACTCATTAACGCATCAGTCCAGTGATGAACTTGAGTAACTTTTCCATTCACCCAATTAGCCATAGAGATTATCTCCTTTTGATAAACATGCTTATGTTGCTTATTTATTCTAAATAGGAAGCGGCTTTTTATTTATCAAGATGGTGTGGTGATGTGATTAATCTAAGATTTTGTCAATAAATGACACAATATGTACATTTATATTGACAACTATGGTGTAATTCTCTGACATTAATCTTTATACAAAAATTGCTGGCTATCTCGCAAATTTCTCCAAATTTGTTAACTTAGTCTCATTCTGAAAAGGCATGCATTTTGCGGAGTTTATTTTTATAAATTCTCTGTAGTGTGCGCCTGTCCGTTAATTTATTTATCTGAAATTCTTGAGCAAAGAAAAGAAATGAGAAAGTTAGAACATGCAAATTTATTATTATTGATAATTGCACTGGTTGCTGTGGGTCAAATGACCCAAACTATTTATGTTCCTGTTATTGCTGATATGGCAGTTTACTTTGGTGAACCCACTGGGGCGGTACAGCAAGTAATGGGTGCCTATCTTTTTTCTTATGGTTTTTCACAGCTCATTTATGGGCCTATCTCCGACAAAGTAGGGCGCCGTCCTGTTATTTTAGTCGGAATGACGATCTTTTGTTTATCAACGCTGGTGGCAATTTTCTCGCAAAATTTAACCACACTGGTTATTGCAAGTACTTTACAAGGGATGGGAACAGGTGTTGCTGGTGTAATGACGCGTACTCAGCCTCGTGATTTATATACAGGAACTGCATTGCGTTACGCCAATAGCTTATTAAATATGGGCGTCTTAGTTAGCCCACTATTAGCGCCGATGATTGGTGGTGTTGTAGCTCACTTCTTTGGCTGGCATGCGTGTTATATCTTCCTGTTATTATTGGGAAGTAGTGTTCTTTTCTGTATGTATCGTTGGATGCCAGAAACGCGCCCAGTACAAGTTGAAAAACGTAAAATGCTGTCATCATTTTACTTGCTGCTTTCAAATAGTACCTTTAGTGCATTTTTGATTATGTTGATTTGTGCATTATCCGGCATTGCTGTTTTTGAGGCATCAAGTGGTGTGTTAATGGGAGGAGTATTAGGATTAAATAGTATTACTATCAGTATATTATTTATTTTACCGATCCCAGCGGCATTCTTTGGGGCTTGGTATGCTGGTCGTGAAGGTAAAACCTTTGTGCAACTGATGTGGCACTCTGTTTTTTGTTGTTTATTTGCGGGTATTTTAATGTGGATCCCAGGTTGGCTAAATATTATTAATATCTGGACATTACTGGTACCAGCGGCGCTGTTTTTCTTTGGTGCAGGTATGTTATTCCCATTAGCAACAACAGGTGCGATGGAGCCATTCCCTTATTTAGCCGGCTCTGCGGGTGCGCTGGTGGGTGGTTTACAAAATGTGGGTTCCGGTGTAGCAACATGGTTTTCAGCTTTATTGCCACAGCATAACCAATTTAGCTTAGGTATGATTATGTTTGGTATGTCGGTGGCTATTATGCTTTGTTGGTTTCCTTTGGCTCATCGTTTTAGTCATGAAGAACATACTATTTAATTGACTGATACAGTAAGTTAAATAAAAAATGCCGAGATAAAAAATCTCGGCATTTTGGTTTTGTAGCCTAGGCTACTTCTCTCTCAAACTGTTTTACTGCAATTAACCGCGATCTTCCCACTCTTGAGCACGAGCAACCGCTTTTTTCCAGCCGTTATAGCGATAGTTACGCTCAGTAGTTTCGATGCCAGGACGGAATTCTTTATCAATAGAGGCTTTGTTTTTCACTTCTTCTAAATCATTCCAGAAACCGATAGCAAGACCTGCAAGGAATGCAGCACCTAATGCAGTACTTTCGCGAACAACAGGACGCTCTACACGAGTACCTAAAATATCGGACTGGAATTGCATTAAGAAGTTATTGGCAACTGCACCACCATCAACACGCAATGATTGTAAACGTGCACCTGAATCAGCTTGCATTGCATCCAAAACATCGCGTGTTTGGTAAGCGATAGATTCTAAGGTTGCACGGATAATATGATTACGGTTAGCACCACGGGTTAAACCAAAAATGGCACCACGCGCATACGGATCCCAATAAGGGGCACCTAGGCCAGTAAATGCAGGAACAACATAAACACCGTTTGTATCATTAACCTTAGTCGCGAAGTATTCAGAGTCAGTCGCTTCATCAATGAGTTTTAATTCATCACGTAGCCATTGAATAGAAGCACCACCAACGAATACGGCACCTTCTAAGGCATAGTTCACTTCACCACGAGGACCACAGCAGATTGTTGTTAACAAGCCATGATTAGAGCGAACAGCTTCTTTACCTGTGTTCATCAGTAAGAAACAACCTGTACCATAGGTATTTTTCGCCATACCGCTTTGTACGCAAAGTTGGCCATAAAGTGCAGCTTGTTGGTCACCCGCCATACCTGCGATAGGAATACGTGTACCACCTTTACCACCAATGTTTGTTTGGCCATAAACTTCGGAAGATGGCACCACTTTTGGTAGCATATTGCGAGGAATATCCAGCAAATCGAGGATTTTTTGATCCCAATCTAAAGAGTGGATATTAAATAACATGGTACGTGAGGCATTAGTAAAGTCAGTAACGTGAACGCGACCTTGTGTCATTTTCCAAACTAACCAAGTATCGACAGTACCGAATAATAACTCACCTTTTTCTGCTTTTTCACGAGCACCTTCGACGTTGTCGAGGATCCATTTTAATTTTGTACCAGAGAAATAGGGGTCAACCATTAAACCCGTATTTTGACGAATATATTCTTCAACACCTTCTTTATCTTTTAAGCGAGTACAGAAATCTGCAGTACGACGGCATTGCCATACAATCGCGTTATAAACAGGTTTACCCGTTTCTTTATCCCATACAATAGTGGTTTCACGTTGGTTTGTGATACCAATACCTGCAACGTGGTCAGATGGAATATCTGCTTTTGCTAATACTTCAACTAAGGTTGCACTTTGTGTTGCCCAAATTTCCATTGGATCGTGTTCAACCCAGCCTGGCTTAGGATAGATTTGGGTGAATTCACGTTGTGAAATACTGACGATATTTGCATCGTGGTCAATGACTACGGCGCGTGAACTGGTTGTGCCCTGATCCAGTGCAACAATGTATTTTTTTTCGGTATTCGATGTATTTGTTTCTGTTGTCATGTTAGTAACCTGTTCTGATAATCAACAATATTGCTCTTAATTTTATTTATCGTCTTCGATTTTGCAGGTATCGCAAGGTAAGTGACGGCCAATCAATTTACGGTAAGCCAATGCACCTAAGATACCACCGATAAATGGAGCAATCATTGGAACTAAGAAATAAGGGATATCACGTCCACCAGTCAGCGCAATATCACCCCAGCCAGCAAAGTACGCAACCAGTTTTGGACCAAAGTCACGAGCAGGGTTTAAGGCGAATCCGGTTAGTGGACCAAATGCACCACCGATTACGGCAATTAAGATACCAATTAATAAAGGTGCTAATGGGCCTTTAGGTACACCGTTACCATCATCAGTTAAGGCTAAAATTAAGCCAACAAGGATAACAGCAATGATAACTTCGATAACAAAAGCATGTGCAACGGAAATTTGAGCTGCGGGATAAGTAGAGAATACACCGGCAGTGAAGAGACTTTCTTGTGAGCCCCTGACAATGCCATTAACTTGTTCATAGTCGATAAAAATATTGTAGTACATAAAGTACACAATGGCTGCGGCAAAGAAGCCACCTAACATTTGTGCAATAATATAAGGAACAACTTTTCTGCGTTCAAAGCAAGCAAATAGCCAAAACGCAACGGTAACAGCAGGGTTCAGGTGTGCACCAGAGGTGCCGGCGGTAAGATAAACGGCTAAGGCAACACCCAGCCCCCAGATAATACTTATCTCCCATAATCCCAGTTGAGCACCTGCAATACGCACTGCAGCAACACAACCAAGACCAAAGAAGACTAGCAACGCAGTTCCGATAAATTCAGAAATGCATTGACCCATAAGAGAGGTTTTCGTCTGGCTCATATATTCTATCCTGAAAGAGGGTTATTTATTGTTAGTATTCTTTTCGAATTGAAAAGATAACTGTGAATTTATCGTTAATGAGCGTAAACGAGAATAAGCGAAATTGAAATTTGTGTGTCTCATCAAGAAAATGAGTGAAAACGCTCTTAATTAGTGACTTGATCGACATTTGTAATGTGATCTGACTAGTGTTTTTGATAAATTGAAAAAAGAATGTAATTCCTCGGAAGATGCTAGACAGTTGTTGATAGGCTACTTACAATCGGAAGTATCGATTATATGGGGGATTACAGTATGTCATTTGAAGTTTTCGAGAAGTTAGAATCAAAAGTACAACAAGCAATTGATACCATCACGTTATTACAGATGGAAATCGAAGAGCTAAAAGAAAAAAATGATGCGCTGAACCAAGAAGTTCAAGAAGCGAAAGGATCGCGCGAAGCTCTTGTTCGTGAAAATGAAGAGCTAAAACAAGAGCAATCAAGCTGGCAAGAGCGTTTACGCGCACTGTTAGGCAAAATGGAAGACGTGCAATAATTGTCTTTGTTTGCTTAAAGCTTAAGAAAACAAAAGCCACCTAAAGGTGGCTTTTGTTTATTAAAATCGTAAGAATGCAGGTTAAAAGTAACAATTACTCTTCAATTAAATCCTCATCTAAGCCTAATGGCTCTTCAGATAAGATGATCCCTGTGTTATCAGCATAAAGATAATCACCAGAGAAGAAGGTAACGCCTCCGAAGTTAACACGGATATCACTTTCACCAATGCCTTCACTTGGGCAACCTGCAGGGATAGCTGCCATCGCTTGAATACCTAAATCAAGCTCTGATAAAGCATCAACTTGACGTACTGCACCGTAAACGACAATGCCTTCCCATTCATTAGAAACAGCAAGTTGTGCGAGTTCAGCATCAACTAAGGCTTTACGTACAGAACCACCGCCATCGACTAAAAGAATACGGCCTTTGCCATTTTCTTCAAGTAAGTCATAAAGCAGACCATTATCTTCAAAACATTTAACGGTGATGATTTGCCCACTAAAGGCACTTTGACCACCAAAGTTTGAGAAAAGCGGTTCTACGACATTGATATCTTCTTGATAGATATCACAGAGTTCAGAAGTATCATATTTCATAGGAGATTACGTCAGGTTGCCACAGGAAAGTCCAGTATATCCCTTAACAGGGGCGGTTGGCAAAAGACTCACTGAAAATTCAGTGAGTCAAATCAACAATCGAGTGAAATTATTCTAAAACTAAACCTAAAGAGAAAAGAACGTTAGTTAATAATGCTGCTTTTACCATGTGCTCCAGTAAAGGACGCATCGCCTCACCAGAGTGATCGGCATTTACACGCTTGATATGCAGTAAAAGCATTGGGGTAGCGAGTAAAAATAACCACGCTGTCCAGCGGTGCATATAAAGTAGAGTGAAAATAATTAAGCAAGCAATTGAGAGAAAAATAACACACGTATGGTAAGTACGTGAGCCAGCAGGGCCTAAGCGAACAGCTAATGTATTTTTACCGGCCTGAATATCACTTTCTAAATCGCGCATATTATTAATATTTAGAACAGCGACAGAAAGTAAACCACAGGCTGTGGCTGGAAGTAGAGTAACAATATCAAACGTGTTGGATTGTAAGTAATAAGTTCCGATGACACTTAACCAGCCAAAGAAAATTAAAACAGAAATATCACCCAATCCCATATAACCATAAGGTCGTTTACCCACGGTATAAGTAATTGCAGCAACAATAGCGAGTAAACCCATCACTAAGAAGCCAATAGCGTCTTCAGGCTTTTTACAGGCGACAATAATTAGTGCAATACCACAGATACAAGAAATAATAACATTTAGGATCAGCGCTTTTTTCATTTGAGCTGCTGTTATCATGCCTTTTTGCATTCCACGAAGTGGCCCCAAACGCTCTTCAGTATCCGTTCCTTTTACGGCATCACCATAGTCATTGGCAAGGTTTGATAGGATCTGTAACGTTCCCGCCGTTAATATAGCAAGCAGTGCAATAGGTAGCTCAAAATGACCCATCCAATACGCTAATGCGGAACCCGTCACAATGGCAATTAACCCCAAAGGGAGTGTTTTGGGTCGTAAACTTTCAAGCCAGGCTTGAGTCCGGCTAGTGGAATTTAGAGAGCTCATGCTGAAATTCGATACTCATGTTCGTTGTTATTATAAAAATAAGAATGGGAGGCAAGCCTCCCACGTAAATATTGCTGATAAGGATCGCACAAGTTGATTATAAAATAAATCGACTCAGATCTTCATCTGCTACAAGCTCATCCAGATGCTGTTTCACATATTCTGCATCAATCAATATTGATTGACCTTGACGTTCACTTGCATCATAGGAAATTTCTTCCATCAAACGCTCTAAAACAGTGTGTAAACGACGAGCACCGATATTTTCAGTGGTTTCGTTTACGCGCCATGCTGATTCAGCAATTTTGCGAATACCGTCTTCGGTGAAGCTAATCGACACACCTTCGGTTGCCATTAATGCTTCATACTGTTTTGTTAACGATGCATTAGGTTCAGTTAGAATACGCTCAAAATCTTCTGCTGTCAGCGCTTGAAGTTCAACACGAATTGGCAGACGTCCTTGTAATTCAGGAATTAAATCAGAAGGACTTGAAACTTGGAAAGCGCCTGATGCAATAAACAGAATATGGTCTGTTTTTACCATACCGTGTTTTGTTGAAACTGTACAACCTTCAACCAGTGGTAAGAGGTCACGTTGTACACCTTCACGAGAAACGTCAGGGCCGGAACTTTGTCCACCACGTTTACAGATTTTATCTACTTCATCAATAAAGACGATACCATGTTGTTCTACCGCATCAATAGCTTGCTGTTTAAGCTCTTCAGGGTTAACTAATTTAGCGGCTTCTTCTTCAACAATAAGCTTAAACGCATCTTTGATTTTCATTTTACGCGCTTTTTGTTTTTGACCTGCCAAATTTTGGAACATAGATTGTAATTGGTTAGTCATCTCTTCCATTCCTGGAGGAGCCATAATTTCAACACCCATTGGTGTTGCAGATAACTCAATTTCAATCTCTTTATCGTCTAATTGGCCTTCACGTAATTTTTTACGGAAAGATTGACGTGCAGCTGATGGTTCTGATGCTTGCTCTGCTACACCCCAGTTATTTTTTGCTGGTGGGATCAGGACATCAAGGATGCGCTCTTCAGCCATTTCCTCAGCACGGAAACGATTTTTATCGATGGCTTGGCTGCGTACCATTTTAACCGCAGAGTCGGTTAAATCACGGATAATAGAATCGACTTCTTTACCCACATAACCCACTTCGGTGAATTTAGTCGCTTCAACTTTGATGAAAGGTGCGTTGGCCAATTTTGCCAAACGGCGTGCAATTTCAGTTTTACCTACACCAGTAGGTCCAATCATCAGAATATTTTTAGGTGTTACTTCATGACGCAGCGCTTCATCAAGCTGCATACGACGCCAGCGGTTACGTAGGGCAATCGCCACAGCACGTTTCGCTTTATCTTGACCAATAATAAATCTATCGAGTTCGCTGGCAATTTCGCGAGGAGTCATTTCAGACATGCTCTCTAATCCTTACTCTTTTGAAGAGAGTTCTTCAAAGTTGACATTATGGTTAGTGTAAATACAGATATCTCCAGCGATACTAAGTGCTTTTTCAGCAATTTCTCGTGCAGAGAGTTCAGTATTTTCTAGCATAGCTCTAGCCGCTGCTTGTGCATAAGGGCCACCAGAACCGATAGCAATTAAATCGTTTTCTGGTTGAACCACATCACCATTACCCGTGATGATAAGAGATGTACTTTCATCTGCAACAGCAAGCAACGCTTCTAATTTGCGTAGCATTCTGTCTGTGCGCCAATCTTTAGCAAGTTCTACCGCAGCTTTCGTTAAATGCCCTTGGTGAAGTTCTAATTTACGCTCAAACAGTTCAAAAAGAGTAAAAGCATCAGCAGTGCCGCCAGCAAATCCCGCAATGACTTTGTCGTTATAAAGACGGCGTACTTTGCGAACATTGCCTTTCATGACGGTATTACCCATCGTTGCCTGTCCATCACCACCGATTACAACTTGGCCCTTACGGCGAACACTTACGATTGTAGTCATGAGTCAGCCCCTGGTTTAATCAATAAAAAAGTGAGACGGGAAGTGCCTTTATTTAAGATAAAGCACGGCCCGTTGTGTGAATTAGAATTATAGGTGGGGGAGAAAATTTATTTTTCAACCCCCAGAAGAGCGAAGAATACAACCTGATACGCCAGCTCCAGCTGCTTGTCTGCTCACAGAGTTGGCTTGTTCTTTATTGTAAGGGCCTGATAATACGCGGATCCAACCATCATTGCCTTTTGTGACTCGGCTTTCAACACCAGAAAAAGCCAGTGTTGCTCTTACTGATTCAGCTTGTTCGGTATTTTTAAATGAGCCACATTGCACTAAAAAGTTTGCTTCAGTAACAGCAGGTTTAGATGGTGTAACAATCGCAGGTGCAGGCGCTTGTGGTTGTTGAGTTTGTACAGGCTGTTGTGCAACAGAAGGTGTTGTTGCTGCAGGTGGTGTTACAACCACTTGTGAGCGAGGCACTTCACCATTGTAAGGCACTTCTGGCAGTTGAACGGCAGGTTGGCGCTTATCCGCTTCAATTTGTTGTAAAAAACGCAACTGCTCAGGCGAAAGTGTTGCTTTCGGATTAATCTGGCTACCCGATGAAGGATATTCAGGTTGTAAAGGTGTACCTACCTGACGATTTTCCAATTCTTTAATATATTGCCAACGCTCTTGAGGTTTTGGCGGTAGGCTATTCGCTGGATGTTGCCCAGTGATAGTTGGCGTTGTTTCTACGGCTTCTTTTTTATTATGTGTAATAAAATAAAGGCCGCCGATAAACAGCGCCACAATAGCGATTGCCGCGATAAGCGTCGTTAAAGGCAGCCCTTTAGCAGCCTTTTTGCTTTTACTTTTCGTTGTCTTTTTACGACGAGCAGATGTCTGCCCTCGTCCCACATAGTCTCGTTGTGCCACAGTTCGATTCGCTGATAATTAAAGGAATAGGTATCACAAACGATATGTTACTTAACATAGTGTGTTTTGCCTAGCTTTTAAGCCGACAGACACTGTCTCTTATAATTAGATCGCAATCTAATAAACGGGAGCCGGGTGCAACAGGTCGGCCTTGTAGTTGGTCAAGTAATAACAACATAGATTCACGACCAATTTGATAACGAGGTTGTTCCATTGTTGTCAGAGCAGGCTCGCTATAACGTGTGATATCAAGATTATCAAAACCAATCACAGAGAGATCTTTGGGAAGCTCTAATCCTAACTTTTTCGCCTGCCACATAACGCCAATTGCCATAATATCACTATGACAGAAGACTGCTGTCGGTGGTTCAGGTAAAGAAATCAGCTTTTTCAGACTTTCTGCACCGCTTTCATGGGTAAAATCACCACGGATAATATAATCTTCGCGCAAAGGTACGCCCGTTCTACGCATGGCTTGAATATAGCCTTGTAAGCGATAACGACATAAAGGCATATCTTCAGGGCCTGTAATGCAGGCAATACGCTTATGACCCATTTGCTGTAAATAGTGTGTTGCTCTAAAAGATGCAGTGAGATTATCAATATGGACGGTAGGTAATTCGAGTTCAGGTGCAAACTCATTTGCCATGATCATTGGTGGCAAATTTTTCTGTTCTTCTTTAGAAACATCAAAAGGGATGTGTGAGCCAAGAAGTAACATACCGTCAATTTGTTTGGTAATAATAAGATTAATAAAGGCATTTTCGTGTTTTTGCTGATGCTTACAATCACCAATTAACACGAGATAACCATGTTGTGCGGCAGTTTCTTCAATGCCACACACAACATCAGTAAAAAATGGATCACTGATGTTAGGTACGATCACAAGGATCGTTTTTGACTCGTTACGCTTAAGGTTTTTTGACAGGTTATGTGGGTAATAGCCCACATCAAGAACAGCCTGTTCAACTTTCTGACGGGTTTGTGAGGATACTTTTTCCGGATTCATTAAAGTACGAGACACAGTTGCTGTGGACACGCCGGCTGCAAGGGCAACATCTTTCATTGTTGCTTGCGTATTATCTTTATTATTCTGTTGCAAACCCCATACCTCCCTTTTGGATGGTTTAGTTAAACGATTGCTTTTTTATTACAAAAAAACCGCCAATACTCAAAAAAGGATTTTATCGACGGTTTTTAATTCAAGAAATATTCTAAATTGTTATTCTACCCACTTTTTAAATAGATTCTGTTACCTAGTTTGCATAAAAAGTGTGATACCAATCGTTTTTATGAGGTAGTTCGCAAAATTGATAAATAGTCTTGGACTGTAACTAGTGTTCAATCGCAATTGTATCTTCATCATAGGTCTGGCTAAAATATATTCAACTTAGGTTGAAAAGACACTTAACAATCTGTTGGGTCGACATCAATATTCCATTTCACTTTTTTACTCTCAGGCAAGGCGACAATTTGAGGATAAGTAACAGACATTAATTTTTGTAAATATCCCCTTGAAGGATGCTGGAGCAATAATTGCCAACGATAATTTCCACCTCGTTTAGCTTGAATTGCAGGAACTGGCCCCATTACCCACAAATTAGCGTCTCGCATTGGGTGTTGTTCAAAAAACTGTTTGAGTTGTCGTAAGAACTGAGGCGCACGTTGATTATTGTGATCTTCAGAACGGATCATGATATGGCTAGAATAAGGTGGTAAAAAAGTCGCTTGTCGCTCCTGTAAAGCTTCTTTAGTAAAAGCGTCATAACCTTTTTCTAATAGTGTCAGCAACAGAGGGTGATCAGGCTGGTGAGTTTGTAAATAAACGGATCCTTGTTTACCAGCACGACCAGCACGACCTGACACTTGTATATAAAGCTGAGCAAAGCGCTCGGCTGCACGAAAATCACTGGAGAACAGAGCGCCATCAACATCAAGTAAAGCGACCAAGGTGACATCGGGAAAGTGATGCCCTTTAGCTAACATCTGCGTACCGATAAGAATGCGTGAACCACCTTGGTAAATATCTTCCAGTTGTTGCTCTAAAGCGCCTTTGCGACTAGTTGTATCTTTATCAATTCGCGTCACTGGCGTATCAGGAAATAATTCACCGATCCCTTGCTCAAGTTGTTCTGTTCCTAATCCTACTGGTATTAAATTCGTTGAGCCACATTGTGGGCATTGTGCTGGAATTCGTCGCTGACTATCACATTGATGGCAACGTAACATGCCATGTTTTTGGTGGATCGTATAATAATGATCACAGCGAGGACATTCTGCTATCCAACCACATTCATGACATAACAATGCAGGCGAAAATCCACGGCGATTTAAAAAGAGCATCACTTGGTTACCTGCATTAAGGTGCTCTTTTATTGCTTTAATGAGAATTGGAGACAACCCTGTTGTCAGTGGTTGCCCTTTTAAATCTATTAAATGCTCTGTTGCGGGTTTTGCATTACCTGCACGTTGAGTCAGCGTGAGTTGTTGATATTTCTTTTGCTCAACATTAAAACTGGTTTCAATCGATGGGGTTGCGGTTCCCATCACGATAGGAATATTTTCTTGTTTTGCGCGGAAAACGGCGAGATCACGAGCGTGGTAACGCCAACCATCTTGTTGCTTATAAGAGCCATCATGCTCTTCATCGATAATGATAATACCAAGATGCTGAAAAGGGGTTAGAAGTGCCGAACGCGTACCGATAATAATGGCATTATCACCTCGTTTTGCTCGTAACCAAACAGCTAAGCGTTCAGTATCATTTAATCCTGAATGAAGCACATCCACTGGGGCATTAAAGCGTGCTTTAAAACGACGAATTGTTTGAGGTGTTAAGCCAATTTCAGGCACCAGTACCAGTGCTTGTTTACCTTGTGCGAGAATTTTTTCTAATACACTCAAATAAACTTCAGTTTTGCCTGAACCTGTAATACCCAATAATAACCAAGGTGAGAATTGGTCTGCCTGCGCTGTGATTGCCCCTACTGCAACAGCTTGTTCTGTGTTTAATTTAAAGCGTTCACCTTGAACTGCAAGACTGTTGTGCCAGTGTATCGGAGCTGGTTGAATAGGGCGGAGATCCACAAACTCTTTCTTTTTTAAGTTATTGAGTGTTGCTGTTGTGATCTCAAATTCATCAAGTTGATGGCGATATAAAGGTGTACGGCGAAGGGCCGCTAATGCTTGTTGCTGTTTTTTCGCACCTTTTAAACTATTAAGGTCGAGATTAATCCCTTCTTCTGTGGCATACCATTGCCATAATGGCGTGAATTCTGCGGGTTTTCCTTGTCGCAATAAAATCGGCATAGCATGAAATAACACTTCTCCTAAAGGATAGTGATAATAAGCCGATGCCCAATTTAGCATATCCCATAAAACACCCGGAAAGAGTGTTTCACTATCAAGGACTTCATCAATAGGCTTTAGCTTTTCGATAGGAAACTCACTGTGTGTACTGAGTCCTTTGACAATACCAAGAGAGCGGCGTTTATTACCAAAAGGTACGATCACCCGACTACCAACAACTGGCGCGTCGATCCCTTCCGGTAACAGATAATCAAAAGAGGAAAACAGTGGTACAGGCAAAATTACCTGAACTATAGTCATATCAGGGTTTCCGAGAGTTTTAGCGAAAAGATGGCCTTAAGAATATCACAAAAAGTGTGCAGATTTCATTGCGCGTTTAGTGGATATTCTGTATGATCCGCCCCCTTTGGTAGATAAATTACCAAACACTTAATTTCAATCAACACGACGTGTGGTGTTCGGCTGTGGGCTGAATGGCGACACGGCCTTAGTAGAGGTTTTCCATGCAAAAAGATATCCATCCTAAATACGAAGAAATTACTGCGTCTTGTTCTTGCGGTAACGTTATGAAAATCAACTCCACTGCAGGTCATAACCTGAATCTGGACGTTTGTGACAAATGCCACCCATTCTATACTGGTAAACAACGTGATGTTGCAACTGGTGGCCGTGTTGATCTGTTCAACAAACGCTTCAAAATTCCAGGCAGCAAATAAGATATTTGTTGTCACAAGATATCAGCTTAGTCTGGTATCTTGCAGACAGTTCGGAATTGAAAAAAAGCCCAAAGTAAAAACTTTGGGCTTTTTTTATGGGTAAAGCCTTCTCTTTTTAGATAACGGTTTTGGTAGTGACAAGCCAGATTACAACTGATAAGTTATCTATTCATAAATCTATTCATCTATCTATTCATAAAGTAATTAATGTCATGACAATACGCGCTGAAATGATACGACAAATACTACGTAATGGACCTCGGTCATCAAGGCAACTTACTGATATAATGAATATTAGTCAGCCAACATTGTCTCGATCATTAAATGCGCTGAGTGATGATATTGTTCGAATTGGCTCTGGGCCTTCTATTCAATATGCTTTACGTGATAGTTTCCGTGGGTTCAATTCAGTTCCTATCTATCGCATAAATGAAGAAGGTAAAGTTAAGCCACTAGGTAAATTAACACCAGTTTATCCAGAAGGCTTTGTTATGGAGCGGATAGATAATGTGAGCCGACATAGTGAAGGTTTGCCATGGTGGTTATTGGATATGCGCCCCCAAGGATATCTTGGAAGAGCTTATGCTTCGGCCCATTCGGCTGAGCTTGATTTACCCCACAATCCAGATCGTTGGTCTGATACAGATATAATCAGAGCTTTACTGGCTCATGGGCATGATGCTGTGGGAAATTTGCTAATAGGAGAGCAAGCTAGAGATCAATTTCTGGGTATGCAGACACCAAAAATTGTTGAGCGCGCTAAAACTTACCCCACATTAGCACGAGCTGTTAGTTCGGGAGAGGATCCTGGTTCATCCGCAGGTGGGGAACAACCCAAATTTTGCACCTATACAGAGAAAGGCCATGTTATCGTAAAATTTACGGCTTCCGATGATAACGCCGTTAGTGAGCGTTGGCGTGATCTGCTTCAAGCTGAGCATCTGGCATTAAAAGTGCTTGGAGTTGAAACGGAAGTTTTTGATTTTGAAGGACAACGCTTTCTTGAAATTCCACGATTTGATCGTGTAGGTTCACTAGGTCGCATAGGACTTTTTTCTTTACAGGCACTAGATGCTGAGTTTATAGGACGGGCAAGAGAGCCTTGGCCTGTGTTAGTTAATGAGCTAATTAAGCAAAAACGTGTTCATCCTGATGCTGCGATTAGCACAGTACGCCGCTGGGCATTTGGTATGTTGATTGGAAATACTGATATGCACCATGGCAATTTATCATTTATCAGTAGCCATGGTCGCCCATATGCGCTTTCACCTGCCTACGATATTTTACCAATGGGATTTGCGCCTAAGTCTGGTGGTGAGATAGTTAATACGCTTCGCCCAGTAACATTACTTGATGGGATCAGCGGTGAAATCTGGCAGGAATGTTTAGAGTTAGCCGAGCAGTTTTATACTTTAGCTAATAGCTGTAATTGTTTTTCCGACAATTTTTCGCCATGCCTTAAAGCATTACGTAGTCATCTTGATGAAGCAAGTTCGCGTATATCTCGCCTAGGATAATGACAAATAGACTTAGAAAAAATTAAGTTAAGATAATGCATTGCTGTGTTTGACGCAGATAGCTGATGGGAAAAATCTTCGATGTATATCTAAATAACCCCCTTAGAGTAAAACCAAGGGGGTTGTCATAATCTGAAGCCCAAAGTTTTTACTTTGGGCTTTTTTGTTCGTGTTAATCAAGCAATAAGTCAAAATTGACGCTGATTAATACTCCCAAGTATCGGGATCAACCCCGCGCTGGCGCATTATTTCTTTTGCCTCTTCAGGGATTTCATCGTTACGTTCTTTACGTAAGTCTTCATCATTTGGGAGAGGCTGTCCGGTAAATGCGTGCAAAAATGCTTCACACAATAATTCACTATTGGTTGCATGTTTTAGGTTATTAACCTGACGGCGAGTGCGTTCATCAGTCAAAATTTTCAACACTTTCAATGGAATTGAAACTGTAATTTTTTTAACTTGCTCACTCTTTTTGCCATGCTCAGCGTAAGGGCTGATATATTCACCGTTCCATTCAGCCATGGATTACCTTAATTAATATCATTTAGTTGAAGTCAGAATAGGGTTAACCCACATTCTGATGGGCAATACCAGTTTATCATGACTTTTCTAAAACCACCGACTCTTCTGGCTGAAGGTGAGAGAAAAAGTAATAGTCACTGGCGATATTCTCAATGTATGTATTATTCCATTACTTAATCTATCCGTAAAGGAGTTTAGATGGCTAGATGTATTGACGTCTTGGTGTCTAATTAGATATGCTGTTGTAGACTTCTCCACTTATCGCTGTGACAAGGTGCCTGTATGACGAAGAAAACAGCAACAATTGCTATCCATAATGGGCTAAATGAAGACACTCAATTTGGTTGTGTCGTACCGCCTATCTATCTTTCTAGTACCTATAATTTTTTAGAATTTAATCAACCTCGTGATCATGATTATTCTCGTCGAGGTAATCCAACACGCGATATGGTGCAAAAGGCATTAGCAGAGCTAGAAGGTGGAGTGGGAGCCGTTGTCACTAGCAGTGGAATGTCAGCCATTCATTTAATTTGTACCGTTTTTCTAAAACCTGGCGATGTGATTGTTGCACCTCATGATTGTTATGGGGGAAGTTATCGCCTTTTTAACAGTCAACAAGAGCGTGGTGCCTACCGTGTGATTTTTGTTGATCAAAATGATGATGACGCACTGAAACAGGCTTTAGCGCATCAGCCTAAAATTGTTTTTATCGAAACCCCAAGTAATCCTCTTTTAAGAATAACGGATATTCAAAAAATCAGTGAACTTGCTCATCAGCAAGGTGCTTTAGTGGTTGCTGACAACACCTTTATGAGTCCTGTTTTGCAAAAACCATTAGCATTAGGAGCAGATATTGTTGTGCATTCATGTACAAAATATCTCAATGGACACTCAGATATTGTTGCAGGTGTTGTTATCTGTCAGTGTCAGAAACAGCTTGAGGAGCTAAGCTGGTGGGCGAATAATATTGGCGTCACTTCTGGCGCATTTGATAGCTATTTATTATTAAGAGGTATAAGAACATTAGTGCCTCGAATTCGACTTCAACAAGAAAATGCACAGGCATTAGTGGCATTCTTACAAGCACAACCTTTAGTCGAAAAAATGTATTACCCCGCACTGGAAAATCATGTTGGTCATCAAATAGCAAAAAAACAGCAACAAGGTTTCGGTGCGATGTTAAGTTTTGAGTTAAAAGGGGGATTGGATGTGATTAAACTCTTTTTATCTCAATTAACACTCTTTACACTGGCAGAATCTTTAGGTGGGGTAGAGACCTTAATTTGTCACCCTGCCACCATGACACATGCAGGTATGTCAGAAGAAGCGAAAAAAGTAGCAGGGATCAGCCCCTCATTACTTCGTATCTCGGTGGGTATTGAAGATAGTCAGGATTTAATCAACGATTTGCAAAGTGCGTTTGATGCAGCAACTAAAAGGTAACCATGGATCATGAGCGTAGTGGCGATTAAACAACAGGCGGAGCCGATTTGCCGTCAGTTACATAAATTCGGTGGTAGCAGTCTTGCGGACATAAAATGTTATCAACGTGTCGTGAATATCATGACGAACTATAGCCAACCTAATGACCTAATGGTGGTTTCTGCGGCGGGCTCGACGACGAATCAGTTGATTAGCTGGCTGAAGCTTAGCCAAAGTGATCGTATTTCTGCCCATCAAGTTCAGCAAACTTTGCGTCGTTACCAGTTATCTTTAATTGAAGGTCTACTTTCAAAAGAGAATGCAGAATTACTCTCCCAAGCCTTTATTGCTGATCTTGAACGTTTAAGCTATTTGTTGGATAAACCTATCACAGACGCAACTTATGCAGAAGTTGTCGGTCATGGTGAAATTTGGTCTGCAAGATTAATGGCAAATCTGCTTACAGAGCAGGGTTTACCTAGCGTGTGGTTAGATGCGCGTGAATTCTTATGTGCTGAGAGAGCAGCTCAGCCTCAAGTAAACGAAACTTTATCTCGTCCATTATTACAATCACTATTAGCTAAACACCCTGAAAGTCGTTTTGTTGTAACTGGTTTTATTAGTCGCAACCAACAAGGTGAAACGGTCTTATTAGGTCGTAACGGTAGCGATTACTCTGCCACACAAGTGGGTGCTTTAGCGGATGTCGGTAAAGTCACAATTTGGAGTGATGTTGCCGGTGTTTATAGTGCGGATCCTCGCAAAGTTAAAGATGCTTGTTTATTGCCATTGTTGCGTTTAGATGAAGCGAGCGAATTGGCTCGATTAGCTGCCCCCGTTTTACATACACGCACACTTCAACCTGTTTCAGGCAGTAATATTGATTTGCAGCTTCGTTGTAGCTATCAACCAGAACAGGGTTCAACGCGTATAGAACGTGTTTTGGCATCAGGAACAGGCGCTAAAATTGTTACTAGCCATGATGATGTTTGTTTGATTGAACTCCAGCTTCCATCTCATCAAAACTTTGAACAAGTGGCGAAAGAGGTTGATGAATTACTCAAACGTGCGCAAATCCGTCCTTTAGCGACTGGTGTTGATAAAGACAGCCAACTTTTACAGCTTTGCTATACCAGTGAAGTTGCTAACAGTGCATTAGATGTATTACAAGATGCTGTTTTACCGGGAAAATTACATCTACGAGAAGGTTTCTCACTAGTGGCTTTAGTGGGTGCAGGTGTTTGTAAAAATCCACTTCATTGTCATCGTTTCTATCAACAACTTAAAGATCAACCTGTTGAATTTATTTGGCATGCTGAAGATAACATCAGCTTAGTTGCAGTATTGCGTAATTATACTGAGCATCTACTGCAAGGTTTACATCAAACGTTATTTAGAGCTGAAAAACAGATTGGCTTAGTGCTGTTTGGTAAAGGGAATATTGGCTCACGTTGGTTAGAATTGTTTGCTCGTGAGCAAGAGCCTTTATCAGCACGTAGTGATTTTGAATTTATTCTTGCGGGTGTCGTTGATAGCCGTCGTAGCTTGCTTGATTATCAAGGTATTAATCCAAGCCGTGCATTGGCTTTCTTTGATGAGGAAGCGACAGAGCATAATGAAGAGTCGCTTTATCTTTGGATGAGAGCTCACCCTTATGATGATTTAGTGGTTGTTGATATTACGGCTAATGAGTCTCTTGCTGCCTCTTATGAAGATTTTGCTAGCTACGGTTTTCATGTTATCAGTGCAAATAAAATTGCGGGCTCAGCTTCAAGTGTACGTTATCGCGCCACACGAGATGCCTTTTCTAAAACAGGTCGCCATTGGCTATATAATGCAACAGTCGGTGCAGGTTTACCGATTAATCATACGGTACGCGATTTACGTGAAAGTGGTGACACTATTTTATCAATTAGCGGTATTTTCTCTGGCACACTCTCTTGGTTATTCTTGCAATTTGATGGCACCGTGCCTTTCAGTGAGCTGGTGGAACAAGCTTGGCAACAAGGGTTAACAGAGCCTGATCCACGAATTGATTTATCAGGGCAAGATGTGATGCGTAAACTAGTTATTCTTGCTCGTGAAGCAGGTTATGACATCGAGCCAGAGCAAGTCCGAGTTGAATCTTTAGTACCTGCACAAGCTGAAACGGGTTCGTTAGAAGAGTTTTTTGATAACAGTGCATTGATCAATGAACAAATGGCACAGCGATTAGCTGCCGCAAATGAAATGGATATGGTATTACGTTATATCGCCCGTTTTGATGCTAATGGTAAAGCAAAAGTCGGCGTTGAAGCTGTGAGAAAAGATCATCCTCTTGCCTCGCTATTACCGGGTGATAATTTATTTGCGATTGAAAGCCGTTGGTATCGTGATAACCCCCTTGTGATCAGAGGGCCGGGAGCCGGCAGAGATGTGACCGCAGGCGCAATTCAGTCAGATTTAAACCGCCTTTCCCAGTTACTGTAATTTAATTATTTCTTTTTTATAAAGGTTATCAGCGAGTTATTTTATGCTGATAACCTTTTGTCATTTTTGTGTCATATCACTCAATTTTTTTAAATTCTTTGGCTATACTTGAAGCATCTCTAGTCACAAAGGAGCGATTGATGTCAAAGGTAGTAAGACAGATTGTCCCACTAAGAAATGAAATGACGGAGGTGAACCATCAAGCTAAAGAGAACTTTTGTCAGTAGCTCATGATGTGAAATTTAAGCGTCTTGAGTGGAAGTTGAAGTACGGTTACAACGTGTTTGAACGTTATTAAGAGTACAATTCGATTAACCACATTATTTACAACAGACAACTTAATTTACTGAAAGACAATTCGTTATTCTTAACTTAAAGCGCTGATATTCAGCGCTTTATTCGTTTTTGTCTTATAAAAAACTTAATTGGAAATCGTAGCCTAGTAAAAATGTAAAAAAGAATAAAAATAAGCGATGAAATAGGAATACGAGTCATAACCCACCAGCAAAATTAGCTAAAAACCAAAAAATCGACCAGACAATTTATCAATATTAAAAAAATCATCTAAATTTCTCGCCAGATAAATTTTCACGTATCTCGCCCTTTCTAGTAAAAAACTCTTCGTAGTAGATAAGAAACGAAAAAAAGTCCTTATTCTAGGTAAAATTGAGCTAGAACAGCATGAATATTAGTCATTCTTATAAGACTAAAGCCGTAATTAAATTTCAGAAAAATCCCCCAAAACGATTATTTTCTGATATGAATAGTAGGCTAAGTAAAAAAAGCAGTGTGGCTTATCACAAAAATCAAAATAAAGTCACATCAGAAATGAAAGTTAATTACACAACTGGGAGGACATGACTTTTCTAATAGGAAGAAGCATGTTGTTACCGCCACAAAGACAAGGTCAGGAGTCTTATGAATCAACAATATTCTGCTATGCGTAGCAATGTCAGTATGCTTGGCAAGCTACTTGGAGATACGATAAAAGAAGCACTCGGTGAAGAAATTTTAGATAAAGTTGAATCAATTCGAAAATTATCTAAATCATCACGAGCGGGTAATGAAGTTCAGCGACAAAAACTGTTGCTGACGTTACAGAATCTCTCTAATGATGAATTATTACCTGTTGCTAGAGCATTCAATCAGTTCTTAAACCTGACGAACGTGGCAGAACAATACCATAGCATTTCACCTCACGGTGAAGCGGCAAGTAATCCTGTGGCATTGGCAAAACTGATCACTCGACTAAAAGATAAGAATTTTACAGACGAGCAGTTAAAAGAAGCGGTAGAGCAAATCTCTATTGAACTGGTATTAACGGCGCATCCAACCGAAATTGCACGTCGTACACTTATTCATAAACTAGTTGAGGTAAATACCTGTTTATCTCAACTCGATCACGATGATTTAGCGGATTACGAGCGTACTAATATTATGCGCCGTCTGCGTCAATTAGTTGCTCAATCATGGCACACGGATGAAATTAGAAAAATTCGCCCAACGCCTATTGATGAAGCGAAATGGGGTTTTGCGGTTGTTGAAAATAGCTTATGGGAAGGTGTTCCTGCTTTTTTACGTGAATTTAATGAGCAGCTTAAAGAATCCATTGATTACAACTTACCAGTAGAAGCTTCTCCTATTCGTTTTACCTCATGGATGGGGGGGGATCGCGATGGTAACCCAAATGTGACGGCTGAGATCACTCGCCATGCTTTACTATTAAGTCGCTGGAAAGCTGCTGATTTATTCTTAAATGATATTCAAGTCCTTGTTTCAGAGCTTTCAATGACAGAAAGTACACCTGAGCTGCGCGAATTAGCGGGTGGTGCTGAAGTTGCAGAGCCATATCGTGAAATTGCTAAACAATTACGTACTCGCTTACAAGTCACTCGTGATTATTT
Source organism: Proteus sp. ZN5 (assembly GCF_011046025.1). Lineage (GTDB taxonomy): Bacteria > Pseudomonadota > Gammaproteobacteria > Enterobacterales > Enterobacteriaceae > Proteus. The sequence continues at coordinate 340,991 of NZ_CP047639.1, read as the reverse complement.
AGAACAACGCATTAAAGGACAGCAATCGCTACCTCCTGAAGGGCTGTTAATTGATAATGCCCAACTTTGGGATCCGCTATACGCTTGCTATCAATCACTGACTCAGTGCGGTATGCGAATTATCGCTAATGGGCAACTGTTAGATACATTACGTCGTATCCGTTGCTTTGGCTTACAGTTAGTTAAGCTCGATATTCGCCAAGAAAGTACTAATCACACTGAAGCACTCTCTGAATTGACACAGTATTTAGAGCTTGGTGATTACGCGAATTGGACTGAAGAGCAAAAACAAACATTCTTACTTGAAGAATTAAGTTCTAAACGCCCACTGATCCCAACAAATTGGCAACCAAGTGCGGCTACTCAAGAAGTATTTGAAACTTGCCGTGTGATTGCTGAATCACCTAAAGATTCTATCGCCTCTTATGTGATTTCAATGGCAAAAGTGCCTTCTGATGTATTAGCTGTAAAACTATTACTGAAAGAAGCTGGCGCGAATATTCGATTGCCTGTTGCCCCTTTATTTGAAACGCTTGATGACTTAAATAATGCTGAAAGCGTAATGACCCGTTTGTTTGATATTCCTTGGTATCGCGATTTAATTGATGACAAACAAATGGTGATGATTGGCTATTCAGACTCAGCAAAAGATGCGGGTGTGATGGCAGCATCATGGGCACAATATCGTGCTCAAGATGCATTAATCAAACTCTGTGAAAAATCAGGTGTGACATTAACACTATTCCACGGACGTGGCGGTACGATTGGTCGTGGTGGTGCGCCAGCACATGCAGCATTACTTTCTCAACCACCAGGAAGTTTAAAAGGTGGCCTGCGTGTGACGGAACAAGGTGAAATGATCCGCTTTAAATTCGGATTACCACAAGTCACCATTAGTAGCCTTGCTCACTATGCAGGTGCTATCTTAGAAGCGAATTTATTACCACCACCAGAGCCAAAAGCGCCTTGGATTGAGGTAATGGATTCCTTGTCTGACGTTTCTTGTGCGATGTACCGTGACTATGTACGAGGACAAGAAGACTTTGTTCCTTATTTTAGAGCAGCAACGCCAGAAGGCGAGTTGGGTAAACTACCATTAGGCTCACGCCCTGCAAAACGTCGTCCTACTGGTGGTGTTGAAACCTTGCGCGCTATTCCGTGGATCTTTGCATGGACTCAAAACCGCTTAATGCTACCTGCTTGGTTGGGTGCTGGTGCTGCATTACAACATGAAATTGATAGCGGAAAACAAGCGGTATTAGACGATATGTGTGAGAACTGGCCGTTCTTTAATACACGTATTGCGATGTTGGAAATGGTGTACGCTAAAGCGGATTTATGGTTAGCAGAATATTACGATCAACGTTTAGTTGAAGAGCGTTTATGGCCATTAGGATCTAAATTACGCCAGCAACTTTCCGATGATATTAAGAGTGTCTTGGCGATTTCAAAAGATGAACACTTAATGGCGGATTTACCATGGGTTGCTGAATCTATTGCACTACGTAATGTGTATACCGATCCATTAAACGTACTTCAGGCAGAGTTATTACAACGTTCTCGTACTCATAGCGAGTCGGATCCTCGTATTGAGCAGGCACTTATGGTCACTATTGCAGGTATTGCCGCAGGTATGCGTAATACAGGCTAGAGTCATCAATATTTAGAAATAAAAACAGCGCTTAATAATAGCGCTGTTTTTTTATGCTTATTTATTTCAAAGAGGCGATAAATAAAATGCAGTTAACACGAAAAATAAACCAGCGTTGATGCCAATTATTTGCGCCTTTATTGAGAGAGGAAAATAAAGAGTAAGTAGAAAATTGTTTTGCGATTATTTTTTGATTTTTTGCATCACAACATTTACGAAAAAGAATAAAAAAACTACCTAATTCACGAACTGCTTGTTGGCGGAGTGCTTTTGCTAATAACTGATCAGATTGTTTATCTGCTTCTTTTAATAGCTGTAAGACTATCTGCAAATAACTTTGTGTTCGTAGGACTTCTTTTTGTTGGTCAGGTTTACGTGTAATAGAGTCAGGATTAGCACAGTAATAATAGAGAGGTTGGTTATCAAAGCCTATTCGCTCTGCAACAAGCGCTAATTGCATTGTCCACAAAATATCTTCATGATAAAGACCTTCAATAAATTGAAGTTGATGTTTTTTTATTAAGTCATGTCGAGTTAATTGCAACCAAACGAAATGTGGCCATTGATGTTGAGTGACGGCATGAATGATCCACTCACTACCTTTTATGACTTTTTGATAAGGCTGTCGTTGGTGGATTGGTCTTTGGTGTTTTTTAAGATCACTTGGATTGAATCGTTCAGCATTGCCAATTAAAACATCAACGCGTTGGGTAACAGCTAATTGATACCAATGTGCGAGTAATTCAGGCTTAATAAAATCATCACTATCAAAAAAAACTATCCATTCACCTTGAGCATATTTTAAACCTGTATTTCTTGCGCTGGATAACCCTTGATTAGTTTGATGATAAAGCTTCACGCGTGCATCTTTTTGGCAATAAGACGTTGCGATTTCAGCACTATTATCTGTCGAACCATCATTAATAATAATCACTTCAAAATCAGTGAAAGTTTGTGTGATCACACTATCTAATAATCTCGTAATACGAGATGCTTCATTAAACATCGGAACAATGACAGAGATTTTGGGTGTTTTCACAAGATTGAGCCAGTTATCAATAAATAAAGTTTTACTATCTTACCCTTTTTTGGCTTCTTCATAAGCCTCAATCGCCCTGATCCGTGCTTTTGCGTGATCAACAATGGGTAATGGGTAATCGAGAGAATTATTAGTTTTTGCTGACCATTCGTGAGGTGTGTGAATATATCGATTAGGCACATTGGCGAGTTCAGGAAGCCAATGGCGGATAAATTCACCATCAGGATCGAATTTTCGTCCTTGGGTAGTCGGATTAAAAATTCGAAAATAAGGTACGGCATCTGTTCCTGTGGATGCAGCCCACTGCCAACCCCCATTATTTGATGCGAAATCGCCGTCAATCAGTTGCGACATAAAATAACGCTCACCCCAACGCCAATCAATTAGCAAGTCTTTGATAAGAAAGCTCGCTGTAAGCATACGTAAGCGATTATGCATCCAACCTGTTTGGTTAAGTTGTCGCATGGCGGCATCAATAATAGGAAAGCCGGTTAAGCCTTGAGTCCAAGCGTTAAATTCATCTTGTTCGTTACGCCAATTGATTTTTTCTGTCCAAAGCTGAAAAGCAATGTGTTTGCATAAATTGGGATTTGCCACAATTAAGTGTTGGTAAAACTCTCGCCAAATAAGTTCGTTAAACCAAACAAATGCGCCTGATGTACTGTTTTCTAAGAAATCAGGTTCAGTTTGGTAAAGGCGATTAAAACATTGGCGAATAGATAACAGACCGACAGAAAGGTAGGGCGATAATCGACTTGTGCCATCAACTGCCGGAATATCTCGCCATTTTGCATAATGTGGAACGCTTTCATAGCAGAATTGTTTTAAGCGTTTAAGTGCCTCTTCTTCCGTGGCGACAAAAGAAGATGCGTTTGTATTTTCAAGTGAAAAAAGTGGCGCTTTTAAAGGAGATACTGTTTCTTGATGTGCTCTTATTTCTGGGATAGGTAACGAAGCGTTATCTTGTGAAAAAAAGAGCCGTAAAAATGCATTTCTAAAGGGAGTAAAAACCTTATACATCTCCCCTTGTTGTGTGACTACATTACCAGGTGGAATAAATACATTGTCATGATAAGCATAAACGGTTGTTTTATTTTCTAGTAACTCAGTGACTTTTTTATCACGACGTCGTTCATTAAGGGCATATTGGTGATTGAAAAAAAGCGCGGTAACTTGATGTTGTTGGCAATATTCAGCCACTTTATCAGCTGCATTTGAATAAGTATCGCTAATCACTATTGTCAGTGGAATATTAAGTTTTGCCAGCGATATTGAAAGATCAAGCAAAGCATCATGAATAAACGCCTGACATGACAAAGCCATATTGTGAGCTTTCCATTGTTCAGGCGTTATGGTGAAAAGAGCATGCACCTGTGCTTGTTTATCTAGGCAAGCGTTAAAGAGTGCCTTGTTATCCGTCACTCTTAAATCATTACGAAACCAGACTAAATGAACAGAAGACGGGTACATGTAACCTCTCTTAATCTAACTTAGGATGTTGATCGATTAGGGCTTGACGTTTTTTCTGTAATGCTTCTATTTCTACTTCAATATCTTCAACACGTTGTTCGATATTATCATAATGCTCAGACAGAATTTCTTTAGCTTCTGATCTATCCGATGCCGCAGGTGTTGCGCCTCGTAAAGGTTTATTTGCGGTTTCGATCATCTTAATACCTGTTATCAAGCCGACAATAGCGACAATCATCAAGTAATAAGCAGGCATATATAAATCACCGGTTGCTTCAACTAACCAAGCTGCCGCTGTGGGTGTTGCCCCTGCAATTAGTACCGAAATATTAAACGCAATCGCTAATGCACTATAACGAATATGGGTTGGAAAAATAGCCGGTAAAATTGATGCCATAACTCCCGTAAAACAGTTGAGTAGAACGGCAAGAATTAATAGTCCTAAGAAAATTAAGCCGATTTCATCACTGTTAATCATCATAAATGCAGGGTAAGCAAGGATAAATAATCCAATGCTACCGCCGATAACAAACGGCTTACGACCAATTTTATCGCTCAGTAACCCAATAACTGGCTGAACAAACAACATACCTATCATAATCGCGATGATGATCAGTACACCGTGATCTGCCGAATAATTTAGGTTATGAGATAAATAACTCGGCATATAAGTTAATAACATATAGTAGGTTACGTTAGTGGCAATCACCAAACCTACACAAACGGTTAAGCTTTTCCAATATTTTGATGCAATTTCACGTAATGAAACACGAGGTGGATCTTGGATAGATTTACGGTCATCGCTATTCATTTCATCAACGTGTTGTTGGAATGCCGGAGTTTCTTCTAAAGCATGACGTAAATATAAGCCGATAAGACCTAATGGTAATGCTAAGAAGAACGGGATACGCCATCCCCATTCATGAAATGCTGTTTCTCCAAGGATAGTAGAGATGAGTACAACAACACCTGCACCCATAACAAAACCGGCAATAGAACCAAAGTCTAACCAGCTTCCCATAAATCCACGTTTACGGTCTGGTGAGTATTCAGCAACGAAAATCGCTGCTCCTGAATATTCACCACCAATGGAGAAACCTTGTGCTAATTTAGCGAGCAATAATAAAATGGGAGCCCAAATACCAATGGTTTCATATGCAGGGATAAGACCGATGGCAAACGTACTGAGTGCCATAATAATGATGGTGACAGATAAAACTTTCTGACGACCAAATTTATCCCCTAGCATTCCAAAAACAACACCCCCTAAAGGCCTTATAAGGAAAGGAACGGAGAATGTCGCGAGGGCTGCAATCATCTGTACTCCCGGAGATGCACCCGGGAAGAAGACTTGACCTAAGACATATGCAAGGAAGCCATAAACACCAAAGTCAAACCATTCCATAGCATTACCTAATGCCGCAGCAGTAATGGCTTTCTTAAGCTTACTATCATCAATAATAGTTATATCATTGATTTGTAATGGTTTGTTTCTTTTTTTCTTCATTTTCATATTAAGTGACCTTTATTAAGGTATTCGTAATTTCTTGTTATTCAATTAATTAAAAGAAATGAAGTGACTATTTGTTAGCGAGAAGAGTGAGTGATAAAAATTCACTAAAAAACAGCTTACTTCTACCAAAATTAAATAGTGATATTAAGCTAATAGATAAGGGAATATTTATTAAGTATAGATGAGATTGAATAAGATAATAGGAAGTTTTCTTTGTTGTTTTGATATAACAAAACATAGCCTCTAAGTATTAAAATGTGATCGTTATCATAACGTAATTCTGCTTTTCTGTAAAATTTATGGTGTTAGTGATTGTAAATTTGGCTTAAGTGGAAGGAAAGTGTTTACAATAAAATCGTGAAGTAAAAATTAAAATTATATTTTAATAACATGATGTTAGGCTGGCTTATTGTTTTTTTGATTCAGGCTAACGCATTTGTATGAGTATTGTGCATAATACAAAGGTTAATAGATAAGTAGAAAATAATAACACCTTATTTTGCTTTATTATTCTTTCGAATAGTTAAAGTGAATGTGTGGATAATATAATAGATCTCGCTATTCTTATTATAAGATTAAATCAAGATAGTATGACGAGATATCACGACAGAGATATTAAAGATAGTTTATCTATTACTCATATTTAGAATAAAAATTTATAAAATTAATAATTAACCGCGCATTTGTGCAGATTAACCCAGGTACCTCTATGAACATTAATCAACTGAAAAGCTTTGTTGAAGTCGTGAAAAATAATTTCAACATTACTAATGCGGCTGAAAAACTCTATACCTCACAACCGACAATCAGTAAGCAACTAAAAATATTAGAAGATGAATTAAGTGTGTCACTGTTTGTGCGTAAAAATAATAACTTATTAGCCTTAAGCCCGATGGGTAAAGAAGTTCATAAAATTGCTTGCGATATTCTTGGGCAGGTTGACCGAATCAAAAGCATTGTGGCTGAAGAAGATCGTAATAAAAAAGTCGATTTACATATTGCAACAACACATACTCAAATACGTTATTCATTACCGAATGTGATTGATCACTTTCGCCGCTATTACCCTAATATTTCGCTACATTTTCATCAGGGTGCACCAGCTCAACTAGCAGAGATGGTTAAAAATGGTGATGTGGATTTTGCTATCGCAACAGAATCTATGCACCTTTATGAAGATCTCATTACACTGCCTTGTTACCGTTGGACTCGTAGTTTATTAGTCCCTTATGATCATCCTCTTGCTTTATTGAAAGACGATGAGCAGGTTACCATCGAGCAAATGGCAGAGTATCCACTGATCACCTATGTTTTTGGTTTTACAAGGGGATCTAAGTTAGACAAGGTATTTTATAAAAATAATCTTAAGCCTAAGGTGGCGTTAACAGCGACGGATACTGAGATTATTAAATACTATGTTAAGCGCCATTTAGGCATCGGTGTTATTGCGGCCGCCTCTTATGATGAGACGGAAGATGGTGGCGCATTAAAATGTATTAATATCGATCATTTAGTTCAACCGAGTTATACCCATATCTGTGTTAGTAAACATACCCATATGAAAGATTATATGCATGAGTTTATTTCTCTCTATGCGCCGCATATTGATAGAAACATTATTCAGATGCCAGATCAATGGGAAACCCAATGGCACAGTAAAGAGGTATACCAAGGATTACCTGATTTACGCTCAGTGAATGTGAATAATAGCGTTGCAGAATAGACATCAAAATAAAAAAGCCCGTTTTTGCGGGGGCAATAACGGGCTTAGGGCAGAATAATCGAGATTAGCGAGTCAGAATATTAACAAAAATCTGAGCACCGACTAATAAACAATCATCATCGACAAAATAAGGATTTGCGTGAAGGTAATTATTAATACCTTTCGCTTGATTACCACTTCCTAAGAAGAACATTGCACCAACTTTACCTTTTGTAGCGTTAACCATATAGCTAAAGTCTTCACTACCTGTCATTGGCTTACCGTTCGATTCGATATTTTCTTCTGGTAAGAATTTACGCATCGCATCTAATAAACGCTGATGTGCAGTTGGGTGATTCACAACAGCAGGGTATCCGCTATAGCTTAATGTGGTTTTAAATCCGCCAGCTGTACTGCGTGCAACGATTTCATCAAAACTTGCTTTCAGTACTTGGTCGGTATTTTCATCCATAGAGCGGATAGTACCGCGAGCTTGTACGTGATCAGCTAATGCATTAGGGATTGTTCCCCCATTGATCATGCCACAACCAAAGACGGCAGGGCTAAATGGATCTGTTTTCTTCGCAACAACATAATCCATATAATCAATTAAGCGCGTTGCTTCACGAATGGCATCTAAACCTTTGTGTGGTGTTGAACCATGAGCAGAAACACCATAAACATCTAATGTCCATGCTGAGCCATAAGATGACATCACACCATCATTAAAGCGCACACAACCTGTTTCAATCGCTGCATCATTATGAAGTGCGTAAGTTTCATCAACGCCTTCCATGCAACCGAGTTCAACCATTTTTTCAGCGCCAGGCACACGCATATCTTCTTCAGCCATTTGGAAAATAAAGCGAACGTTCGCGCTCATCTCTTCTCTATTTTCGGCAAGATATTTAGCACTGGTTAATGCCATAGTCATATGAGTATCGTGACCACAGTTGTGTGCACAACCTTGGTGAACTGAACTATGTTCATTATTGGTTAAGTCTGGCATTTCTAATCCGTCCATATCAGCACGGATAGCAATTAATGGAAATTCAGAATTAACAATTAAGTCTGCTGTGAAGCCAGTATATCCATCAAAAGTTTTAATTTGATAACCAAAACTTTCCATTAATTCACGGCAATACTTTGATGTCTTATATTCTTCACCTGATAACTCAGGTATTTTGTGTAAGTCTTGTCGTGTTTTTTTACTAAAGTCATTTAATTGAAAGAGTTTTTCACTGACATTATAAATATTATTCATTAGATAACTCCCTGGATAGTAAATCCAATTTGCGCGACGATTGATGCTCCAAAGAAACAGCAAGTTGAAACAATCATGAAAATAAGAATAACTTTCCATGACATTTTCTTAAGTTCTTCTAATTGACCACCAACAGATAAACCAGCAAATGCTAATAAAGGAACACAACAAGATAAGAAAGAAACTTTACCAATAGAACTAATAAAGAAATCTCTTACTGGAGTTTCGGGTAAACAAATAAGGATCCCGATAATTGTTGCATAAGCAAATGTTGGTAAAGATGAAGGTAAATAATGTTTTGCAATGAGTGAAATAAATACCACTAATGACATAGCAATAAAGCTATCCCACATTGCATAAAGAGCGATCCCTGATGTTAACGTCTGAGTAAACATTGCCAGTAAAATAGCAACGAATACAAATTTCATATCAATAATTATATTTTTCATGCAGTTTTGCCTCTGGTGAAAATTTTATAAATTTTTTCTGAAAGAGGTAAACCTAAATAGGTTAATGACAGTGCGCCTAGTGCTGAAGATAATAAGTTAGATGCAGCGGCAACACTTAATACTTGCTGTGCTAATGCTTCATCAAGACCATTAATTAATGCACCTGATGCTGCACTTAACATTGAACCTGAACCCACGCCAGAGCCTGCAGCAAGAGCAAGTGGGTGTAATCCCGTTAATGGAGCAATACTACCTAATACGCTAAACCATAAAGTACCGATAACAGAACCACATAAATAAATGGCTAATACACCAATATATTCCTGAGAGCCCGTACCAAATTTACCTTGAATAACAGCGATGGAAGGTTCACGGCTAATAGATGAACAAGCACCAATTGCACGACGACCAAATCCAAATTTAATGGCTAATGGAACCGCAATTAATACTGGTAATAAGTTGCCGAGTTCCTGAACAAATAATGGAATACCGACACTTAAAATCATTTTAATATTAGGAACAATCATTCCTGCATATTGCGTACCTAAAATAAGCAGGCTGAAACCTACCATTTTACCGCAGAAGCCTTCTTCTTTTTCTGTGAATAATTTACCCCATACTTTAATTTTTTTACGGGTAAATCCAGCAGATATACACATACCAATAATTACGGCAAATAGCATTGGTAAAATAGGTATTACCGCAATGCCAATCTTAATTTCTTTTTTACCAATGACATATTGTGAAATAAAAATTAAGAAAAGGACTGCCAGAATACTAATAAAGAAAACCTTTATCGGACTTCTACTTTTGTCCATCCGTTAATCTCCGTTGAAAAATAATCAGGCTTTATTCTAGAGGACAAAAAGCAAAAGGTAGCGTGACCAATGTCATGTTTATTTCATACCTCTTTTTCATGGGGCATGAAATAATACAATGGTGATAAATTTATTAACAAATAGAAGAAAGTTAAATTTTTTAATAAAGACAGTGAGTAAGGCTGAAATGAGTCAGCTTAATTGTTAATAAAGATGTGAAGGGAGAAAACTTTTATTAAAAATTATTTTAATTATTAAAATAATCCTATAAAAAGATTTTGTCCATCATTTAGTAAATAATAATACGTTATTAATGAGATATATTCTTATTTGGTGCGGTTATTATAAGTTTAATGAATGTATTTGGAAGTGATATTTTATTTTTACATTTTTATCAGCACTCACTTTATCACGACAGTGACATTACAGTGATTGGTGTTATCCTTTATATTTGAGTTAGTAAGATTATTTTCTCTGCAAGCTGGTGAGGAAGAGAAACAGAATATGGGAAGGAGATAAGTGTAGCTCGCAGAGGCGCAATTTACCCAAAACAGAGGAAAAATATCACCATGAGTAAGCAAACCGTTGCAACTTATATTGCTAAAGTACTCCATAATGCAGGTGTAAAACGTATTTGGGGCGTGACAGGCGATTCTCTCAATGGATTAAGTGATAGCTTGCGAAAGATGGGAACAATTGAGTGGATGGGAACCCGCCATGAAGAAGTCGCGGCGTTTGCCGCAGGGGCAGAAGCCGCAGTTAATGGCCAATTAGCGGTTTGCGCCGGCTCTTGCGGACCGGGAAATTTACATCTTATCAATGGGCTTTTTGATTGCCATCGTAATCATGTTCCTGTGTTAGCCATTGCCGCGCATATTCCTTCTGCTGAAATTGGTAGCAATTACTTTCAAGAAACACATCCTCAAGAACTTTTTCGCGAATGCAGTCATTACTGTGAATTAGTTTCAAACCCAGAGCAGATCCCCCAAGTGCTAGCCATTGCGATGCGAACGGCTATTTTGAAAAAAGGGGTTGCGGTTGTTGTATTACCGGGAGATGTTGCACTAAAACCAGCGCCAGAAGATGCACACGAAAACTGGTATCCATTGCAGTTTCCACTCATCATGCCCAATCGTTTCGAAATCGAAAAACTATCCGATGCGCTGAATAATGCAAAAAATATCACCTTAATGTGTGGTGCAGGGTGTGCTCAAGCTCGTGATGAAGTAATTAAACTGGCTCAAACCTTAAAAGCCCCTGTTGTACACGCATTGCGAGGGAAAGAGTATATTGAGTGGAAAAACCCCTACAGTGTAGGAATGACAGGGCTAATTGGTTTTTCATCAGGTTATCATGCGATGGAAAATGCCGACACTTTGGTGTTATTAGGTACGCAGTTCCCTTATCGGGCATTTTATCCATCAAAAGCCAATATTATTCAAATTGATATTAATCCAAGCAGTCTTGGTTCGCATTGCCATGTGGATATGGCGATGATTGGCGATATTAAAGCCACACTAAATGCGATACAGCCTCGTTTAAAAGAAAAAACAGATACCACTCACCTTGATGCTTCATTAAAACATTACGCTAAAGCACGGCAAGATCTAGATGCACTAGCACAACCCAGTGAGCGTGAACTTATTCATCCACAATATTTGGCGCGTCGATTAAGTGAACTAGCAAATGATGATGCCATTTTTACCTGTGATGTCGGAACGCCAACAGTATGGGCGGCTCGTTATGTTGAAATGAATGGAAAACGTCGTTTACTGGGATCGTTTAATCACGGCTCTATGGCAAATGCGATGGCTCAAGCTATTGGTGTGCAGGCGTTAGATAGAAAGCGTCAAGTTGTAGCAATGTGTGGTGATGGCGGATTTACCATGTTAATGGGGGATTTTATCTCATTAGCTCAAATGAATTTACCCGTCAAAGTGATTATTTTTAATAACAGTGTATTAGGCTTTGTCGCTATGGAGATGAAAGCGGGTGGTTATTTAACGGATGGTACAGATTTACATAATCCAGATTTTGCTGCTATTGCCAATGCGTCTGGTATCAAAGGTATTCGAGTAGAAAAAGGTGAAGATCTGGATCATGCACTTAAAGAAGCCTTTGAACATGATGGCCCTGTGATTGTAGATGTAGTCACTGCAAAACAAGAGCTTTCAATGCCTCCTGAAGTGAAATTTGAACAAGCAAAAGGTTTTAGTCTGTATATGATGAAGGCGATTATTAATGGTCGAGGAGATGAAATTGTTCAGCTTGCTAAGACTAATTGGTTACGCTAATCCCTAAATTATACTCGTCATACTTCAAGTTGCAGGGGAGGTTGACTACGATCAGCTAGTCGCCTATCTACAACTCTAATTATTTAGTGTATAAATTGTAGATAAATAGACCAGACCCTATCAACATAAGCTGATAGGGTTTTTTCATTATTGAGCTTTCTCTGTTAAACAGAAATTTTCAATTAATTGCCCCATTAATTCACGCGTTGGCTCAATAAATGCCATATCAATAAATTCATCAGGCTGATGTGCTTGTTCAATAGAACCTGGACCTAAAACTAAAGTAGGGCAGAGATCTTGAATAAATGGTGCTTCAGTACAGTAATTCACTGTTTGCGCTTTCTCACCCAATAGTTTTTCGATCACCGCGACCATTTTGTGATCGGTTGGGCACTCATAACCTGGAATAGGATCGTGTAACGCTTCAACACTTAAACGACCCGGCCAACGAGCTTTGACTGGCGCTAATGTTTCGTGAAGTAAATCATCCAAGTCTTGTAGTGTTAATCCCGGCAATGGGCGAATATCCATATGTAATTCACAGCAAGCACAAATTCTATTTGCTGCATCACCGCCATTAATATAGCCAAAGTTCATCGTAGGATAAGGGATAACAAACGCAGGGTTGTTATAGCGAGTTTTTAACGTATCGCGCAGTGTACTAAGGTGAGTAATCGATTCATGCATCAACTCTATCGCATTTACACCTTTTTCTGGATCACTAGAGTGCCCTGATTGCCCAGTGATACGTATCGCATTCGATAAATGCCCTTTATGCGCACGAATAGGTTTTAGCGATGTGGGTTCGCCAATAATGGCAAAATCAGGGCGGATTGCCGTATTAGCAGCAAAATAACGAGCCCCTGCCATAGAGGTTTCTTCATCAGCAGTGGCGAGAATATAGAGAGGATGAGTTAAGGTCTTAGTATCTACATCTCGCAATGCATCGAGAATAAAGGCAAAAAAGCCTTTCATATCAGCAGTGCCTAAACCATATAACTTATTTTCTTTTTCTGTCAGTGTAAAAGGATCTTGTGTCCAACGGCCTTCATCAAACGGTACTGTGTCAGTGTGACCACAGAGCAATAATCCTCCTTTTCCCGTTCCTAATGTTGCAAGAAGGTTAAATTTGCCTCGTGTTTCAGGTACAGGTTGAATTTCAATTGAAAAACCCAATGTTTCCAACCAATTAGCAAGCAAATTAATCAGAGCTTCATTACTTTGATCATTTTTAGCGTCTGTAGCACTGATAGAGGGTGTTGCAATTAATTGACGATAAATCTCAATAAATGTAGGTAATTTAATATTCACTGTTGACAGCCTTTCTTCATAATAGTATCAATATTCATGCACTTTTTTTGAATAAAAATACATTAATCGGTTTATGTTCATAGTACAAGGTAAGAATGACATGTTAAATACTCTGATTGTAGGAGCAAGTGGTTACACTGGCGCTGAATTAGCCGCCTATCTTCAGCAGCATCCTCATGTGAATTTGAGCAGACTGATGGTATCAGCTCAAAGTGCAGATGCAGGAAAATGCTTTTCTGAACTTCATCCACAATATCGTGGTTTAGTGGATCTGCCACTTGAGCCGATGGTTGATGTTGCTAAAGCTGCTGAAAACATTGATATCGTTTTTCTCGCAACAGCTCATGAAGTTAGCCATGACATCGCTCCTGTCTTTTTAGAGCAAGGTTGTGTGGTATTCGATTTATCCGGCGCCTATCGAGTACAAAACAAGCATTTTTATAAACAATACTATGGATTCGAGCATAAGAATACTGATTGGTTATCACAGGCAGTTTATGGATTAGCTGAATGGAATGCTGACATTATTAGCCAAGCTCAATTAATTGCTGTGCCGGGTTGTTATCCAACAGTCTCTCAGTTGTCGCTAAAACCTTTAGTGGAAGCGGGACTTTTAGATACAGCACAGTGGCCTGTTATTAATGCGACGAGTGGTGTGAGTGGTGCAGGGAGAAAAGCCTCTCTAACCAGCAGTTTTTGTGAGGTGAGTTTGCAACCTTATGGCGTGTTTACTCATCGTCATCAACCTGAAATTGCAACACATCTGGGTATTGATGTGATTTTTACACCTCATTTAGGCAATTTTGCGAGAGGGATCCTAGCCACTATCACCTGTAAGTTAAAAGCAGGAGTGACGCAAGAGGATGTAAGACAAGTCTTTGAAGATGCTTATCAAGATAAACCATTAGTGCGTGTTTATGAAAAAGGATTACCTGCATTAAAAGCCGTTGTCGGAACCGCATTTTGTGATATCGGATTTGCTCAGCAAGGTGAACATCTGATTGTGGTAGGTGTTGAAGATAACTTGCTGAAAGGAGCTGCTGCACAAGCAGTGCAATGTATGAACATTCGGTTTGGTTTCGCAGAAACCGAATCACTTATTTAAATAATGAGTAGGGAAGTTTCATGGAACCATTAATTATCAAACTGGGTGGTGTGCTCCTTGATAATGAAGAAGCGTTAACGCGGTTTTTCACTGCATTACAACAATATCGCTCAACGCATTCTCGTCCTTTAGTCATCGTACATGGTGGTGGCTGTTTGGTGGATGAGTTAATGGGTAAATTGCAATTGCCTGTGGTGAAAAAGCAAGGTCTTCGTGTCACACCCGCAGATCAGATAGACATTATTACAGGGGCGCTTGCCGGAAGTGCCAATAAAACCTTGTTATCGTGGGCAACCAAGTTTGGGCTTAATGGTGTGGGACTTTCTTTGGGTGATGGACAATTAGCTAAAGTCACTCAAATCAATGAAGAGTTAGGCCATGTAGGAAATGCAACTCCCGGCTCTCCTGATTTACTCAATTTATTATTGAGGGCTGGCTATCTACCTATTATCAGTTCTATCGGGATGACGGAAAAAGGTGAGCTGATGAATGTGAATGCCGATCAAGCGGCAACCGCTATTGCTGAAACATTAGGTGCTGATTTAGTCCTGCTTTCTGATGTCAGTGGCATTTTAGATGGTAAAGGTCAGAAGATTGCAGAGATGTCAGCTGAGAAAGCACAGATGTTAATCGATCAGGGCATCATCACTGACGGCATGATAGTGAAAGTAAACGCGGCATTGGAAGCGGCTAAAACGTTAGGACGGCCTGTTGAAATTGCAAGCTGGCGCAATGCTGAAAAACTGACGACATTATTTAATGGTGTTGCAGTAGGAACCCGAATTTTAGCTTAAAAATCACTCTAGAAATCTTATCGCTATTTGGTAGTTGGCAGAATTTAAACAAATTGGGAATTGAAGGTTATCACTATGACTAAAGGTATTAAGAAAATCGTATTGGCATACTCTGGCGGATTGGATACATCGGCAATCATTCCTTGGCTAAAAGAGCATTATGATAACTGTGAGGTTGTCGCTTTTGTTGCTGATGTTGGTCAAAGCCGTGATGATTTAGTGGGTGTAGAACAAAAAGCATTAGCCTCAGGTGCTTCAGAGTGTTACGTCGTTGATTTACGTGAAGAGTTTATCAAAGATTATGTCTATCCTGTATTAAAAACAGGTGCTTTATATGAAGGTAGCTATTTATTAGGTACTTCAATGGCTCGTCCTGTTATCGCTAAAGCACAAGTTGAACTCGCATTAAAATTAGGTGCAGATGCTGTTGCTCATGGTGCAACGGGTAAAGGTAACGATCAGGTTCGTTTTGAAAGTACTTATGCGGCACTTGCTCCACAGCTTAAAGTGGTTGCTCCTTGGAGAGAGTGGGATTTACGTTCTCGTGAAGCGCTGTTGGATTATCTAAAAGTTCGTAATATCCCAACAACAGCAACCCTTGAGAAAATTTATAGCCGTGATGAAAACGCATGGCATATTTCAACAGAAGGTGGCGTATTAGAGAGCCCGTGGAATGCTTCAAATGACGATTGCTGGGCATGGACCGTTGATCCTAAAAAAGCACCAGAAACACCAGAATTAGTCACGGTTACAGTTAAAGCGGGTGAAGTGGTCGCAGTAAACGGTAAAACACAATCACCTTTTGAATGTTTAGATACACTAAATACATTAGGTGTTAAACACGGTATCGGACGTATTGATATTGTTGAAAACCGTTTAGTGGGAATGAAATCTCGTGGCTGCTACGAAACCCCAGGGGGCACTATCATGATGGCGGCTCTGCGTGGTGTTGAGCAACTTGTTCTTGATAGAGATGCATTTAAATGGCGTCAGCAACTAGGCTTAGAGATGTCTTATGTGGCTTATGATGGACGTTGGTTTACGCCAATCCGTGCTTCACTACAAGCTGCCGCTGAATCGCTGGCAAAAGATGTGAATGGCGAAGTGGTTTTAGAGCTCTATAAAGGTCATGTGAATGCTATTCAGAAGAAATCAGACAACAGCCTATACTCTGAAGAGTTTGCAACCTTTGGTGAAGATGAAGTTTACGATCACAGCCATGCTGAAGGCTTTATCCGTTTATATTCCCTGCCATCTCGTATTCGTGCACTGAGCAAGAAATAACGTAAGGCAATAGAGTGGTGCTAACAAGCATCACTCTCACTCTTTTTTATTACACAGAATAAATACAGGAAGCGATTATGGCACTCTGGGGTGGACGTTTTAGTCAGGAAGCTGATCAACGGTTTAAACAATTCAATGATTCACTGCGGTTTGATTTTCGACTGGCACAACAGGATATCTTTGGCTCAGTAGCTTGGTCTAAAGCGTTAGTCACAGTTGGCGTATTGTCGCAAGATGAACAAGCTCAACTTGAGCAAGCGTTAAATGAATTATCAGAAGAAGTAACGGCAAACCCACAGTCTATCTTGCAAAGTGATGCTGAAGATATTCATAGCTGGGTTGAGAGTAAGCTTATCGCCAAAGTGGGCGATTTAGGTAAAAAATTACATACAGGCCGCAGCCGTAATGATCAGGTCGCAACAGACTTAAAGCTATGGTGTAAAGAAGAAGTTATTCACCTTCGCCAAGCGATTGTTGAGCTACAAAAAGCCTTAGTTATCACCGCAGAACAAAATCAAAATGCTGTGATGCCGGGTTACACTCATTTACAGCGCGCTCAGCCAGTCACTTTTGCGCATTGGTGTTTAGCGTACAATGAAATGCTAGCCAGAGATGAAAGTCGTTTAGCGGATGCATTAAAACGTTTAGATGTTAGTCCGCTAGGTTGTGGGGCTTTAGCCGGAACGGCTTATGATATCGATCGTGAACAATTAGCGGAATGGTTAGGTTTTGCGAGCGCAACCAATAATAGCTTAGATAGTGTATCCGATCGTGATCATGTCTTAGAGCTATTATCCTCTGCAGCTATTGGTATGGTGCATTTATCTCGTTTTGCAGAAGATCTTATTTTCTTTAATAGTGGTGAAGCGGGCTTTATTGAATTATCAGACAAAGTGACTTCTGGCTCATCATTAATGCCACAAAAGAAAAATCCAGATGCACTGGAGCTTATCCGTGGGAAATGTGGACGAGTACAAGGCGCATTAACAGGCATGATGATGACTTTAAAAGGCCTGCCTCTCGCTTACAATAAAGATATGCAAGAAGATAAAGAAGGGCTGTTTGACGCTATCGATACATGGTCTGATTGTTTGCATATGGCAACGCTTGTTCTTGATGGGATCCAAATCCGTCGCCCTCGTTGTGAAGAAGCGGCTAAACAAGGTTATGCGAATGCCACTGAACTGGCAGATTATCTGGTTGCTAAAGGCGTGCCATTTCGTGAAGCTCACCATATTGTGGGTGAAGTGGTTGTTTGCGCTATTGAGCAAGGTAAAGCGATTGAAGAACTTCCTCTTTCTGAATTACAGATGTTTAACAGTAAAATCATGATTGATGTGTACGATATTTTATCGCTTCAATCTTGCTTAGATAAACGTCTTGCAAAAGGCGGTGTTTCTCAAAAACAGGTTGCTTATGCGATAGCAAAAGCCAAAGAAGTTTTAGATATGGATAAATAAGAAAAGCGTTTATCTGAGACAACTTATTGTTATTAAAAAAGAACAGAGTGAATTTCACTCTGTTCTTTTATTTTTAATTGCCGATAATATTGAAAGAAATTATTTTTGTTTGAGTTGTTTATTCAGAAAATATCGAAAAAGAGAGACAGAATAACATTCGACTGATAGAAAAATTTATCAGTTACTATATTATCTATAGACATTAACTATCAGCAATAAATGTGGGATCTGCAATGAATATCCGTGACTTGGAATATCTGGTGGCTCTAGCTGAGCATAAACATTTTCGTCGTGCGGCAGATTCTTGCCATGTGAGTCAACCAACATTAAGTGGTCAAATTCGCAAACTTGAAGATGAACTTGGTGTGATGTTGCTTGAAAGAACTAGCCGTAAGGTTCTATTTACTCAACAAGGTTTGTTGCTGGTGGATCAAGCGAAAACCGTTTTACGTGAAGTCAAAGTGCTACAAGAAATGGCTTCATTGCAAGGCGAAAGTATGGCAGGGCCTTTACATATTGGGCTTATTCCTACTGTTGGCCCTTATTTATTGCCTCATATCATTCCTGAATTACATAAAAACTACCCTAAGTTAGAGATGTATCTTCATGAAGCTCAAACTCATAGCTTATTAGCTCAATTAGATAGCGGAAAGCTTGATTGTGCAATTCTAGCAATGGTCAAAGAGAGTGCGCCGTTTATTGAAGTGCCTCTATTTGAAGAGCCCATGAAATTGGCAATTTATGAAGAGCATCCATGGCATGAACGTGAGTCTGTGCCGATGGGCGACTTAGCGGGTCAGCGTTTATTAATGTTAGAAGATGGGCACTGTTTACGCGACCAAGCGTTAGGGTTCTGCTTCCAAGCGGGTGCTAAAGAAGATACACATTTTAGAGCAACGAGTTTAGAGACTTTGCGTAATATGGTCGCTGCTGGTAGCGGAATAACCTTATTACCTGATTTATCGGTACCTCAAGAACAAAAACGTGATGGGGTTTGTTATCTAGAATGTACTGATCCCAATCCATCACGTTCTATTATTTTGGTTTATCGTCCCGGATCGCCTTTGCGTAATCGTTATGAACAGTTAGCGGAGACAATCCGTGAACATATGACCGCATTTTATGCAGAAAAACAAAACGCATTAAAATAAGCGATTTAAACCATTAAGTGCAGCAACTCGGTAGGCTTCTGCCATTGTTGGATAGTTGAAGGTTGTATTAACGAAATATTCGATAGTATTACCTTCACCTTTTTGTTCCATAATCGCTTGGCCGATATGAATAATTTCAGCCGCACGCTCACCAAAACAGTGAATACCTAAAATCTGCTTGGTTTCACGGTGGAAGAGAATTTTCAAACTCCCTACATTCATGCCCGCAATTTGCGCTCTTGCTAGATGTTTAAATTGAGAACGACCCACTTCATAAGGAATTTTCATTGCAGTGAGTTGTTGCTCTGTTTTACCAACAGAACTAATTTCAGGAATGGTGTAGATCCCTGTCGGAATATCTTCAATTAAATGTGTTTCTGATTTTCCGGTTGTGATCGCCAAAGCTGCAATTCGACCTTGATCATAAGCGGCTGAAGCCAGACTTGGGTAGCCAATGACATCACCGACTGCATAAATATGTTCACAACTGGTCTGGTAATGTGCATTAACAGAAACTTGTCCACGACTATCTGTTTTAATACCCACGTTTTCTAAGCCAAGTGTGTCTGTATTTCCTGTTCGACCATTCGCATAGAGTAGGCAATCTGCTTTGACTTTTTTACCTGATTTTAAGTGAACAATCACACCATCATCGACACCTTCAATACTTTCATATTCTTCATTATGACGAATAACAATGCCGTTATTCCAGAAGTGATAAGAAAGTGCATCAGACATCTCTTGATCAAGAAAAGACAATAGGTGATCACGAGTATTAATTAAGTCTACTTTTACTCTTAATCCTCTAAAAATAGAGGCATATTCACAACCAATGACACCAGCACCATAAATAATGACATGCTGAGGTTCATGCTCTAAATCGAGAATAGTGTCACTGTTATAAATACGAGAATGAGAGAAATCGACATCTGGTGGACAATAAGGTCGCGAGCCTGTTGCAATAATAAAGTTATCTGCTGAAAGAATATCGCAAGTACCATCAGGATAACGCACACTGATCCTGTGCTCATCAATAAACGCAGCTTCACCCGAATACATTGTACAATTATTACGCTCGTAGAAACCTTGACGCATTTTAGTCTGCTGACTAATTACGGTACTAGCTTGGCGAAGTATCTGAGAAAAAGAGGAGTTAATAAGACGAGATTGGTCACTGTAAAGCGGGTTTTGATTAAACTCTATAATACGACTTACTGCGTGACGTAGAGCTTTTGAAGGAATGGTTCCCCAGTGAGTACAGCCGCCACCGACTTTGTTATAACGTTCTATAACTGCGACGCGCTTTCCTTGTTTAACAAGCCCCATGGCCGCGCCTTCACCGCCAGGACCTGAACCGATCACAATTGCATCGAAATGAGAATGTTGCATAGGAAGAGACCTGTTTTATACAAACCGACAACGCTATATTAACATTAGAATGAATAATAGCCCAATTGACATTAAGGGCATTAGTCACACTTTGTTGAGTTTTTATGAGAATGTGTCTTGAGAGATGATTGTACGCACTGCTTTTTTAACAAAGTTTGATATATTGAGTATAAACCAAATTAGGATTATCAGGATTTCTGTGAGTAATAATATTGGCGTCAGAGCTAAACAAAAAGAAAAAACCCGTCGCTCTTTAATTGAAGCTGCTTTTAGCCAACTCAGTGCCGAGCGTAGCTTTACAAGTCTAAGTTTACGAGAAGTGGCTAGAGAAGCTGGTATTGCACCCACCTCATTTTATCGTCATTTTAAAGATGTTGATGAACTTGGGCTTACAATGGTTGATGAAAGTGGATTGATGTTACGCCAATTAATGCGCCAAGCACGTCAACGTATTGCGAAAGGTGGTAGTGTTATCAGAACATCCGTAGCTACTTTTATGGAATTTATTGGTAATAATCCTAATGCATTTCGATTATTACTTCGTGAACGTTCTGGGACTTCAGCTGAATTTCGTGCAGCTGTCGCACGAGAGATCCAACATTTTATTGCAGAACTGGCAGACTATCTTGAGCAAGAGAGCCACATGCCACGTTATTTTACAGAAATGCAATCTGAAGCAATGGTCACTATTGTATTTAGTGCAGGCGCAGAAGCACTGGATATCGATATTGAAAAGCGTCAACAATTAGAAGAAAGATTAGTTATACAACTGCGAATGATTGCTAAAGGTGCCTATTATTGGTATCGACGTGAGCAAGAAACGCAAATACCTCTACAAGATAACCCAGAGATAAAGAAAAAAACGCATCAGAAAGGAGATAAATGATGGAACAAAATCGCTGTGAAAAAAGCACGCTATTACTTGCTACAGTTATTGGTGTTGCTTTACATGGTACTTATTCAAGCCTTTTTAACCCGTTTATTGAGACGTGGTCAGTTTTTCCACTTATTAGTTTAATCTTGGCAGTTTACTGTTTATATCAGCGCTATTTAAATCAACCTATGACCGATGGTATGCCTAAGCTGATTTTTTCATTCTTTTTATTAGGTTTCTTCGGTTATAACGCTTACACCAGAACCGTTAACCCTGAATGGGGTTCAAATTTCTTCTCTTCAGTTTGTATCGTTATTGTTGCGTTGTGGATTTATCGTCAGTTCAAACAGCGTCAACGCCTACGTATACAGGCAGAAGAAGCTGAAAGAGCATCACAAGCAGAACAGTACTAGTCTGTACTTATCTCTTTGTTGTAAACACAGCGAAATTTTGACACCAGCAAGTTATCTTGCTGGTGTTTTTGTTTTTATTTGTGCTATTGGAGGTTTTTTATCTATAACAAATAAAATAAGCAGTTATCTTTTTTCTAATAACACGCCACATTCCATATGGTGGGTGTATGGGAACTGATCAAATAAAGCTAATTTACTGATTTTATGTGTTTTAATTAGCGTTTCTAAATTCTGGCACAGTGTTTCTGGGTTACAAGAAATGTATAAAACACTAGGGTAACTTTTAACCAACTCTACAGTTTTCTCGTCTAAACCACTACGAGGTGGGTCAACAAAAATGGTTTCACACTGGTAATCTTTTAAATCAATCCCTTCTAGGCGCTTAAATTCCCTTACTCCATTCATTGCTTGAGTAAAATCTTCTGCAGACATACGAATAATCTTTACATTATCAATATGGTTCATCGCAATATTATATTGCGCGGCATAAACAGAAGGCTTGGCTATTTCTGTTGCCAGCACGCGATCAAAATTACGTGCAAGCGCTAATGAAAAGTTACCGTTACCGCAATACAGCTCAAGCAGATCGCCTTTTGCATTTTCTGTTGCCTTTAATGCCCATTCCAACATTTTAATATTGACCTGTGCATTAGGTTGCGTGAAGCTATTTTCAACTTGGCGATAAATCATCTCTTTGCCAGCAACGGGTAGCACTTCATCAATAAAATCGTTATCAAGCATAATTTTTGTTTTATATGCACGACCGATTAATTGCACATCAAAACCTTGAGCAATTAATGATTGGCGTAATGTCATTGCTTCTTGTTGCCAAGTTTCATCAATTTTCTTGTGATAAAGCAGTGAGACAATAATTTTATTACTCAATGTAGAAAGATAATCTATCTGAAACAGTTTCTTTCTGAGTGTCGGTTTATCTTTTATTTCTGCTAACAAGGCTGCCATCATTTTATTAATAAGCTGGCTGGCAACCGGAAATTGATCAACGCGAATACGCTGTTTAGTCTCTTGGTCAAACATAATATGATAAAGAGAATCTTCTTCATGCCAGATACGGAATTCCGCACGCATACGATAATGCTGTTCTGGTGATGAAAAAACCTCTGCTTCAGGCGCATTAAAAGGAGCCATCATCGTTTGTAGACGTTGTGTTTTTTCATTCAGTTGAGACTGATATGTTTGCGTTGGTAATGAATTCTGCATGGTATCTCGCCTTTTTTTTGGCAGTAATAAAGTTAAGCGAGCGAAATTGTAGAGATCCTCATGAAGATGTCCAGTATTCTTCATGTTCAATTTCTGGACTCAATGGATTTGAAATCGTAGCATAGTTATTCGGTCTCCTAATAGGAGTGAAAAGGGAATCTGGTGCAAAGCCAGAACTGACGCGCAGCGGTAATAGGATCAAGGATAATAAAAGACACTGCAAAGCACTTATATAAGTGTAGTGGGAAGTCATTATCTTAAAGACATAAATTTGTTGCTTTAACCTAAAGTCCGAAGACCTGCCGAAGACCTGTCGCATATTAAATTAAATACGCGCTTTATTTAATTTTGGCGGCATCCTGCTACTTATTCTGTTGGATGCAGATTATTCATGAATAATAAAAATGTTTTTTTCATTTCGAGTCTTGCTTTGGGTGTAATGGCAAGTAGTTTTAGTACATTTGCAGATAACAACAATACATTAAGTGTGACTGCAAATCGTTTCCAAGAACCTAGCTCTTCTATTTTAGCGCCAATGACGATAGTTGAACGCGAGCAAATAGAGCGTTGGCAAAGTAATAGTGTCCTTGATGTATTGCGCCGATTGCCGGGTATTGATGTGGGGCAAAATGGTGGAATAGGGCAACAAAGCTCAATATTTGTGAGAGGTACAAATTCAAACCATGTTCTCATTTTAGTAGACGGTGTGCGTTTAAATCAGGCTAATGTATCTGGTAGTTCCGATATTAGCCAAATTCCCCTTTCTCTTGTTCAACGTATTGAATATATAAGAGGGCCTCGCTCTTCGGTTTATGGATCTGATGCAATTGGTGGGGTAATTAATATTCTAACTGAAAGAGAAAACGAAGGTGGTACTCTCAATGCCACAATGGGTTCTCATGGTTATCAAGAATATGATGGCTCTGTAAAACAAAAAATCGGTGATAAAACAACACTAACGGCGGCAGGTAGTTATCTCTATACCAAAGGCTATGATGTAGAAGCGAGAGGTAATACAGGAGGGCATCCTCAACCTGATCGTGATGGTTTTATGAATAAGTCACTATGGTTAGGCGTTAATCACGATATAAATGATAACGTTTCTTTATTTGCACGGGCTTATGGTTTTGATAATCGTACGGCTTATGATGCTGAGCCAGATTATAACGATAATACCATTATTACTGATACTCGCGCACTGTTTAGCCGCACTTATGATGCAGGTATGCAATTTCATCGCGATAACTATTCTTCTTCTTTAAATACTAGCTATAACTACACCAAAGATTATGACTATGATCCTCGTTATGGTCGCTATGGTAAAGGAAGCCGTTTTACCAACTCTGAACAATATAATGTACAGTGGGGAAATCACCTTTTATTAGAGAATGGCAGTATTGGTGGTGGTGTTGATTGGCAACGTCAATCCATTAAAGCGGGCTCCAATGGATTTCCTAATAAAGAACAATTCGACAATACGGGCTTATATCTAACAGGGCAGCAAAAATTAGGCGAAATTATAGCTGAAGCTTCTGTGCGTTCTGATAAGCATTCAGAGTATGGCTGGCATACTACTTGGCAAACTAACCTAGGTTGGGAGTTTGTTGATGGTTATCGTGTGATTGGTGGTTATGGTACAGCATTTAAAGCACCGACACTGATGCAACTTTATAGTGAATGGGGAAGTAATCCAGATTTACAACCTGAAGAGAGCAAACAGTGGGAAGGGGGATTTGAAGGGTTAACGGGACCTTTATCATGGCGATTAACCGCATATAGAAACCGAATTAATAATCTTATCCAGTCAGATCCTCATCAAGGTTGGAAAAATCATAATATTGGCGAGGCATTAATTAAAGGTGCAGAATTTACAGGGGAAATGGATACAGGTATTTTCCATCACACTTTTAATTACCAATATATAGATGCAAGAAATGATGAAACACATCAACGCCTTGATCGCCGAGCTCGTCAGCAAGTGAAATATCAGCTTGATTGGCAGGTCGAAAAATTAGATATGGGAGTGACATACCAATATATTGGTCAACGTACTGATAAAGAGTACGATCCTTCAACTTATTCATCAAAACCTATTTCTTTAGGTGGTGTGAGTATTTGGGATTTAACTGCTTCATATCCTATTACATCACATCTCTCAATTCGTGGTAGAATAGCCAACCTGTTTGATAAAGATTATGAGACAGCTTATGGCTATCGCACGCCAGGACGAGAATACTTCCTCACAGGAAGTTACAACTTCTGATGCACTATCTACCGCTAACCCTACTGTATTAGTTTTTGATTCAGGGGTTGGCGGTTTATCTGTTTATCGTGAGATCCGTGAAAAACTACCGGAGGCTCACTATATCTATGTTTTCGATAATGAAGCTTTCCCTTATGGTGAAAAATCACAAGAGTTTATTATTGACCGTGTTGTTCGAATAGTTAGCGCGGTTGCTGAAAAACATGATATCGCTACAATTGTTATTGCTTGTAATACAGCAAGTACAGTAAGTCTTCCTGCTTTACGCGCCAAGTTTACAGAGATCCCTATTGTGGGGGTTGTTCCGGCTATTAAGCCTGCAGCTAAATTAACGTGTAATGGCGTAGTTGGATTATTAGCGACAAGAGCGACAGTTAAACGTCCTTATACCCACGAACTTATTGAACGCTTTGCGACTGATTGCAAAGTTCACTCTTTAGGTTCGGCTGAGCTGGTGGAATTGGCAGAAAGAAAACTTCATGGTGAAGAGGTTTCTTTAGATGAGCTTCGCAAAATCCTTACACCTTGGCTAAAAATGAAAGAGCCACCAGATACCGTGGTATTAGGTTGCACTCATTTCCCTTTATTAGCGGATGAACTTCTTTCTGTTTTACCTGATGGCACACGAATTATCGATTCTGGCGCTGCAATTGCACGAAGAACTGCGTGGTTGGTCGTAAATCAAGCGAAAATAAAAGGTTCAAATGAAATTAGCTTCGCTTATTGCTTAAAAGAAGATGAGAATAGCGAATTACTAAAACCTGTTTTAGCAAGTTTTGGTTTCGAATCGCTCAGAAAATTGGCGCTTTAAGTGCAATTTGATTGAAAATCCAACGGTCAGTAAAAAAACTCAAAAAAAGTGTTGCCAGCTTCACAAAACTCCCTATAATGCGCCCTCGTTGTCACGGCAAACCACGCTAAGTGAGTTAGCCGAGAGAACGAAGAAAAAAAGTGAAAAGCCTTATAAATAAACGCTTGACACTGAATGAGGAAGATGTAGAATGCACCTCCTCGCAACAACGCAGAAGACCGGAGACGGCAGCGAATGTTGCACTGCTCTTTAACAAATTATCAGACAATCTGTGTGGGCACTCGCAGAGACGATATCTTCTAAAATATTAGATGTATCAAGTCTTGAAGAGTGAACAACAAAAGTAAATTCATTTATGAATAGCTGAGTTTTCGATTTCTTTGAGCATCAAACACTTTTAATTGAAGAGTTTGATCATGGCTCAGATTGAACGCTGGCGGCAGGCCTAACACATGCAAGTCGAGCGGTAACAGAGGAAAGCTTGCTTTCTTGCTGACGAGCGGCGGACGGGTGAGTAATGTATGGGGATCTGCCCGATAGAGGGGGATAACTACTGGAAACGGTGGCTAATACCGCATGACGTCTACGGACCAAAGCAGGGGCTCTTCGGACCTTGCGCTATCGGATGAACCCATATGGGATTAGCTAGTAGGTGAGGTAATGGCTCACCTAGGCGACGATCTCTAGCTGGTCTGAGAGGATGATCAGCCACACTGGGACTGAGACACGGCCCAGACTCCTACGGGAGGCAGCAGTGGGGAATATTGCACAATGGGCGCAAGCCTGATGCAGCCATGCCGCGTGTATGAAGAAGGCCTTAGGGTTGTAAAGTACTTTCAGCGGGGAGGAAGGTGTTAAGATTAATACTCTTAGCAATTGACGTTACCCGCAGAAGAAGCACCGGCTAACTCCGTGCCAGCAGCCGCGGTAATACGGAGGGTGCAAGCGTTAATCGGAATTACTGGGCGTAAAGCGCACGCAGGCGGTCAATTAAGTCAGATGTGAAAGCCCCGAGCTTAACTTGGGAATTGCATCTGAAACTGGTTGGCTAGAGTCTTGTAGAGGGGGGTAGAATTCCACGTGTAGCGGTGAAATGCGTAGAGATGTGGAGGAATACCGGTGGCGAAGGCGGCCCCCTGGACAAAGACTGACGCTCAGGTGCGAAAGCGTGGGGAGCAAACAGGATTAGATACCCTGGTAGTCCACGCTGTAAACGATGTCGATTTAGAGGTTGTGGTCTTGAACCGTGGCTTCTGGAGCTAACGCGTTAAATCGACCGCCTGGGGAGTACGGCCGCAAGGTTAAAACTCAAATGAATTGACGGGGGCCCGCACAAGCGGTGGAGCATGTGGTTTAATTCGATGCAACGCGAAGAACCTTACCTACTCTTGACATCCAGAGAATCCTTTAGAGATAGAGGAGTGCCTTCGGGAACTCTGAGACAGGTGCTGCATGGCTGTCGTCAGCTCGTGTTGTGAAATGTTGGGTTAAGTCCCGCAACGAGCGCAACCCTTATCCTTTGTTGCCAGCGCGTAATGGCGGGAACTCAAAGGAGACTGCCGGTGATAAACCGGAGGAAGGTGGGGATGACGTCAAGTCATCATGGCCCTTACGAGTAGGGCTACACACGTGCTACAATGGCAGATACAAAGAGAAGCGACCTCGCGAGAGCAAGCGGAACTCATAAAGTCTGTCGTAGTCCGGATTGGAGTCTGCAACTCGACTCCATGAAGTCGGAATCGCTAGTAATCGTAGATCAGAATGCTACGGTGAATACGTTCCCGGGCCTTGTACACACCGCCCGTCACACCATGGGAGTGGGTTGCAAAAGAAGTAGGTAGCTTAACCTTCGGGAGGGCGCTTACCACTTTGTGATTCATGACTGGGGTGAAGTCGTAACAAGGTAACCGTAGGGGAACCTGCGGTTGGATCACCTCCTTACCTAAGAGATACGTGTTATGTGTAGTGCTCACACAGATTGTCTGATGAAGAACGAGCAAAAGCGCGTCTGCGAAGCTGACTGAAGTCCCCTTCGTCTAGAGGCCTAGGACACCGCCCTTTCACGGCGGTAACAGGGGTTCGAATCCCCTAGGGGACGCCAATTGCGCGGTATGAGTGAAAGGCGTACCACACTATGTCTGATGAAAGTCAGAGAATAGTTAAGATAATTCGCATGAGTTATTTTACCTATTATGCTCTTTAACAATCTGGAACAAGCTGAAAAATTGAAAACAAATCAATATATCACCGAGGTATATTGATGAGTCTCTCAAAATCTCAAATCTGAAAGTACTCTTCAGAAAGAGGATATGCGAGCAAAATGATTTCAAGGCGGACAGCGCACAGCAAGCGGAGCATACTCAAAGTATGTGAGCATTGCGA
Source organism: Proteus sp. ZN5 (assembly GCF_011046025.1). Taxonomy (GTDB): domain Bacteria; phylum Pseudomonadota; class Gammaproteobacteria; order Enterobacterales; family Enterobacteriaceae; genus Proteus. The sequence goes on along the minus strand of NZ_CP047639.1, from coordinate 312,333 downwards.
GCACTGCCCAACGTCGAAATCATGAAGCGCAGCAATCCGTTTTAGAAGACACCTTCGGGTTGTGAGGTTAAGCGAATAAGCGTACACGGTGGATGCCTAGGCAATCAGAGGCGATGAAGGACGTGCTAATCTGCGATAAGCGTCGGTAAGGTGATATGAACCGCTATACCCGACGATTTCCGAATGGGGAAACCCAATATCCAATGGATATTATCATGACGTGAATACATAGCGTCATGAAGCGAACCGGGAGAACTGAAACATCTCAGTACCCCGAGGAAAAGAAATCAACCGAGATTCCCCTAGTAGCGGCGAGCGAACGGGGAACAGCCCAGAGTCTTAATCAATAGCAGCGTCAGGAGAACGGTCTGGAAAGTCCGGCAGTAAAGGGTGATAGCCCCGTATCTGAAGATGCTGTTATTGTGAACTCGACGAGTAGGGCGGGACACGTGTTATCCTGTCTGAATATGGGGGGGACCATCCTCCAAGGCTAAATACTCCTGATTGACCGATAGTGAACCAGTACCGTGAGGGAAAGGCGAAAAGAACCCCGGCGAGGGGAGTGAAAAAGAACCTGAAACCGTGTACGTACAAGCAGTAGGAGCCCCACCACTAAGCTAGTGGTGAACTCACAGCGATTCTTTTGCATGATAATGTGCGGTAGACGGAGCGAATGCGACGTTCAACCAACAAAAATCAAGCAGAGGAGGCTTAGTGGTGGGGTGACTGCGTACCTTTTGTATAATGGGTCAGCGACTTATATTCTGTAGCAAGGTTAACCGTATAGGGGAGCCGTAGGGAAACCGAGTCTTAACTGGGCGAATGAGTTGCAGGGTATAGACCCGAAACCCGGTGATCTATCCATGGGCAGGTTGAAGGTTGGGTAACACTAACTGGAGGACCGAACCGACTAATGTTGAAAAATTAGCGGATGACTTGTGGATGGGGGTGAAAGGCCAATCAAACCGGGAGATAGCTGGTTCTCCCCGAAAGCTATTTAGGTAGCGCCTCGTGAACTCATCTTCGGGGGTAGAGCACTGTTTCGACTAGGGGGTCATCCCGACTTACCAACTCGATGCAAACTGCGAATACCGAAGAATGTTATCACGGGAGACACACGGCGGGTGCTAACGTCCGTCGTGAAGAGGGAAACAACCCAGACCGCCAGCTAAGGTCCCAAAGTCATGGTTAAGTGGGAAACGAAGTGGGAAGGCTCAGACAGCCAGGATGTTGGCTTAGAAGCAGCCATCATTTAAAGAAAGCGTAATAGCTCACTGGTCGAGTCGGCCCGCGCGGAAGATGTAACGGGGCTAAACCATGCACCGAAGCTGCGGCAGCGACACTTATGTGTTGTTGGGTAGGGGAGCGTTCTGTAAGCCTGCGAAGGTGTGCTGTGAGGCATGCTGGAGGTATCAGAAGTGCGAATGCTGACATAAGTAACGATAATGCGGGTGAAAAAAACCCGCACGCCGGAAGACCAAGGGTTCCTGTCCAACGTTAATCGGGGCAGGGTGAGTCGACCCCTAAGGCGAGGCTGAAAAGCGTAGTCGATGGGAAACGGGTTAATATTCCCGTACTGGTGGTAACTGCGATGGGGGAACGGAGAAGGCTAGGTTGTCCGGGCGACGGTCGTCCCGGTTCAAGCATGTAGGCAGAGTGATTAGGCAAATCCGGTCACTTAATGCTGAGGTGTGATGACGAGCCACTAAGGTGGTGAAGCAATTGATGCCCTGCTTCCAGGAAAAGCCTCTAAGCTTCAGGTTACCAACAATCGTACCCCAAACCGACACAGGTGGTCAGGTAGAGAATACTCAGGCGCTTGAGAGAACTCGGGTGAAGGAACTAGGCAAAATGGTGCCGTAACTTCGGGAGAAGGCACGCTGGCGGTAAGTGAAGTCCCTTGCGGACGGAGCCGAAGCCAGTCGAAGATACCAGCTGGCTGCAACTGTTTATTAAAAACACAGCACTGTGCAAACACGAAAGTGGACGTATACGGTGTGACGCCTGCCCGGTGCTGGAAGGTTAATTGATGGGGTTATCCTTAGGGAGAAGCTCTTGATCGAAGCCCCAGTAAACGGCGGCCGTAACTATAACGGTCCTAAGGTAGCGAAATTCCTTGTCGGGTAAGTTCCGACCTGCACGAATGGCGTAATGATGGCCAGGCTGTCTCCACCCGAGACTCAGTGAAATTGAACTCGCTGTGAAGATGCAGTGTACCCGCGGCAAGACGGAAAGACCCCGTGAACCTTTACTATAGCTTGACACTGAACATTGAGCCTTGATGTGTAGGATAGGTGGGAGACTATGAAGTGTGGACGCCAGTCTGCATGGAGTCAACCTTGAAATACCACCCTTTAACGTTTGATGTTCTAACCTAGGTCCATAATCTGGATCGGGGACCGTGTCTGGTGGGTAGTTTGACTGGGGCGGTCTCCTCCTAAAGAGTAACGGAGGAGCACGAAGGTTGGCTAAGCATGGTCGGACATCATGCGGTTAGTGCAAAGGCATAAGCCAGCTTGACTGTGAGAGTGACGGCTCGAGCAGGTACGAAAGTAGGTCTTAGTGATCCGGTGGTTCTGAATGGAAGGGCCATCGCTCAACGGATAAAAAGGTACTCCGGGGATAACAGGCTGATACCGCCCAAGAGTTCATATCGACGGCGGTGTTTGGCACCTCGATGTCGGCTCATCACATCCTGGGGCTGAAGTAGGTCCCAAGGGTATGGCTGTTCGCCATTTAAAGTGGTACGCGAGCTGGGTTTAGAACGTCGTGAGACAGTTCGGTCCCTATCTCGCCGTGGGCGTTGGAAGATTGAGAGGGGTTGCTCCTAGTACGAGAGGACCGGAGTGAACGCACCACTGGTGTTCGGGTTGTCATGCCAATGGCATTGCCCGGTAGCTAAGTGCGGAAGAGATAACCGCTGAAAGCATCTAAGCGGGAAACTTGCCTCGAGATGAGTCTTCCCTGTCACCTTGAGTGACCTAAAGGAACGTTTAAGACTAAGACGTTGATAGGCTGGGTGTGTAAGCGTAGCGATACGTTGAGCTAACCAGTACTAATGAACCGTGAGGCTTAACCTGACAACACCGAAGGTGTTTTGTCTGAGAGACAAACAGTAGATGAAGTAAGCTTGTTTAAGATTGATATTGCTGGCGACTGACCGAAAGGAAAGAAGCGGGTGATAAAACAGAATTTGCTTGGCGGCCATAGCGCAGCGGACCCACCTGAAACCATGCCGAACTCAGAAGTGAAACGTTGTAGCGCCGATGGTAGTGTGGGGCCTCCCCATGTGAGAGTAGGGAACTGCCAGGCATCAAATTTAGGCTGTGTCAGCCGGTGACAATAAGCCACTAGTGCTGATATGGCTCAGTTGGTAGAGCACACCCTTGGTAAGGGTGAGGTCCCCAGTTCGAATCTGGGTATCAGCACCATAAAAAATTAATTATAACTACATAAACAGATAGTTATAAAAACAGAATTTGCTTGGCGGCCATAGCGCAGCGGACCCACCTGAATCCATGCCGAACTCAGAAGTGAAACGTTGTAGCGCCGATGGTAGTGTGGGGCCTCCCCATGTGAGAGTAGGGAACTGCCAGGCATTAAATAAGACGAGAAAGCCAACCCATAGGGTTGGCTTTTTTGCATTCTAAGACATCTGAATTACAGATGTAATATCTCCGCTCTGATCACCTATCACTTTGCTATCCTCAGCGATGCTTGGCTGTTAAACTAAGCCATCAGCTAAATGAGGTAGACTTTCATGAAAGAATCGGTTTCATTGCAAGCATTTAATACATTTGGTTTGAGAGCAAAAGCTCACCAAATAGAAACTGCAAATAATAAAGATGAGCTTTGTGCATATTGGCAAAATGCCCATGAACAGAAATTGCCCACTCTTATTCTAGGCGGCGGTAGCAACGTACTATTTACAGAAGATTTTAATGGTATTGTTATTCGCAATTGTATTGCTGGTATTGAAATTACTGAAGATGAGCAATATTGGTCTGTTCATGTTGGTGCAGGCGAAAATTGGCATGCACTTATTGAATTTCTGTTAGAAAAAAATATCTATGGACTAGAAAATTTAGCGCTGATCCCCGGAAATGTAGGTTCAGCACCAATACAAAATATCGGTGCTTATGGCAAAGAATTAAAAGATGTTTGCGCTTATGTTGATATAGTTGAATTAACTACAGGTCATATTCATCGATTATCTAATGATGAATGCCAGTTTGGTTACCGCGATAGTATTTTCAAGCATCACTACCAACAAGGCTTTGCCATTATTGCTGTAGGCTTACAGCTTAGCAAAAAATGGGAGCCTATTCTTACCTATGGCGATTTATCAAAATTATCATTAGAAACAGTAACACCAAAAGATGTGTTTGGATCTGTGTGCTCTATGAGAACGAGCAAACTACCAGATCCTACCATAACCGGTAATGCAGGTAGTTTTTTCAAGAATCCAATTGTTGATATTCGTATTGCACAACATTTAAAAGCAGAATATCCCTTCTGTCCGCAATATGTTCAACAAGATGGTGTAAAGCTTGCCGCAGGTTGGCTGATTGATCAATGTGGTCTTAAAGGCCATCAGATTGGTGGTGCTGCTGTTCATATGAAGCAAGCACTTGTTCTTATCAATAAAGATGGCCTAGCTACAGGCAAAGACGTTGTTAATTTAGCTGCATATATACGTCAAAAAGTCTTCGAGCGCTTCGGTGTGCAATTAGAGCCAGAAGTCCGTTTTATTGGCCAATATGGCGAAATCAATGCAGTGGACGCTATTTCATGAAAGAAACACCAACTCCCTTATTATTAATTGAAATTCTTGCTGACGGAAATATCCATTCAGGAGAGCAACTAGGCGAAAGCTTAGGAATGACACGCGCAGGTATTAATAAACATATTCAGACATTGCGTAGTTGGGGTATCGATGTTCAAACTGTCGCAGGAAAAGGCTATCAATTAGATGCTCCTATGAATTTGTTAAATACGGATAGTGTAAACAAAAACATCAAAGGTGAGCCTGCTAGCGTTATTCCCGTTATAGATTCTACAAACCAGTATTTGATACAACGTATTAGCGAATTAAAATCGGGTGATGTCTGTATTGCTGAATACCAGTCGGCTGGACGAGGTCGAAGAGGGCGCCAATGGATTTCACCTTTTGGTAGAAATTTATACTTGAGTATGTATTGGAAACTCGATCAAGGGCCTGCTGCTGCGATAGGGCTAAGTTTGGTTGTCGGTGTTATTATGGCTGAGGTATTACAAAAGCTTGGCGCAGATGGTGTTAAAGTTAAATGGCCAAACGATCTCTATTTAAATGATAAAAAACTTTCCGGTATTCTTGTTGAGTTAACAGGAAAAACAGGTGATGTTGCTCATATTGTCACGGGTATTGGTATCAATATTGCGATGAGTAAAAATCAAACTGAAGCCATTAACCAGCAATGGATTAATTTAGAGCAAGTTGGTATTAAAATTGATAGGAATGAACTTGCTTGTGAAATTACTAATGCACTAAGGGAAGCATTTGTTCAGTTTGAAAAACAAGGGTTATCTGTGTTTATCGAGCGTTGGAAACGTTTAGATAACTTTATGGATCGCCGAGTGAAGCTTATTATTGGTGAAAAAGAGATCTTTGGTATTGCTAAAGGCATCAATGATCAAGGTGCATTACTTTTGGAACAAGATGGAAAAATTATACCTTATATAGGTGGCGAAATTTCACTGAGAAGTGCATCGTAATGCTTTAAACTGCATCGAACATCTAAAACTAAAAAAGCTTTCCTAAATTGGAAAGCTTTTTGTTTATCGATATTATTTTGAATAACTGAAATACAATAATTCTGAGACCAAGCACCACTAATTGTTTAGATTTATTTACGTAATCGAACGTTGGTGATTGTATGATTTTTGCCTTTGGTTAGTATAAGACTCGCTCTCTCTTTCGTCGGCAGTATGTTTTGTTTTAAATTCAAACCATTAATTTCTTGCCAAATTGAAGACGCTATTTCAATAGATTCTTCTCTGCTTAATTTAGAGTAATTATTAAAATACGATTCAGGATCAGTAAAAGCACCTTCTCTAAATTTTAAAAAGCGACTGATATACCAGTGTTTTAGTAATTCTTCTTCAGCATCAACATAAATAGAAAAATCTACATAATCTGATACGAAAACATTATGTGGATCATGAGGATAATCTTGATTGCTTTGTAATACATTCAATCCTTCAAGAATTAAGATATCAGGCTGTTCAATAATCTGTTTCTTATCCGGAATGATGTCATACACTAAATGAGAATAGACAGGCGCTGTTACTTGTTTCTTGCCTGATTTTATATCAGAAACGAAAGAAACAAGGCTATGCATATCATAGGATTCAGGAAATCCTTTCTTCTTCATTATCCCGCGTTTCTTTAACTCCGCATTAGGTAAAAGAAAACCGTCAGTAGTAATTAAATCAACTTTACGATGTTCTGGCCAACGGGTTAAAAGTGCTTGTAGCAAACGAGCGGTGGTGCTTTTACCAACAGCAACACTGCCAGCTATACCAATAATATAAGGGATTTTGGCGCTTCTTGTTCCAAGAAACTGCTCTAAGACGGCTTGACGACGTAAGTTAGAACTTATGTAAAAATTGAGTAATCTTGAAAGAGGAAGATAAATCTCAATGACATCATCAATAGAAATTTCTTCGTTAATCCCTTTTAAATCGGCAATCTCTTTTTCGGTTAGCGTTAAAGGAACGGAATCTCTTAACGTTGCCCAGTGTTTTCTGTCAAATTCTAAATAAGGGGTTATAAAGCGTTCTTTGTTATTCATAAGCCAACATCTGCCTAATATTCGCAGGTTGGACAGGCTGTTTAAAACACCCGTATCCGATAAAAAATAAACAGCATCATAACGAGTGATGCCTCTTAGGCGTAGATATTTTTTAAATTTTTTCTACTTTTTTTGACACGAACTGAATAAATTTGTAAAAAAAGTACAAAAAATAGTCATGAAAATAATTTTTTAGCGTAGACTAATAAGGGTGCAATAAATCTTTTTTCTAAAAATTTATTGATGACTAATAAATTTGGGACTGAATAGATAAATTAGCTTGCTAATCTATCATGAATTTTTGTTGGCATTTTGGTCGTTTTTTTCCTAAAAAATCAACAATTCAATCAAAAATGAACAAAATCTAAGCAAAAGAACAAATATCGCAATTTTTTTGTTGCATCATGATGAAAGTCCTCCTAGAATGCGCACCACTTAGCCGGCATAGCTCAGTTGGTAGAGCAACTGACTTGTAATCAGTAGGTCCCGAGTTCGACTCTTGGTGCCGGCACCATTAAAAATTAGGTTTGGTGGGATACCCAAGCGGCCAAAGGGAGCAGACTGTAAATCTGCCGTCACAGACTTCGAAGGTTCGAATCCTTCTCCCACCACCATTAATTCCTAACTTAAGTGTTTTAAATTAGTAAACACTTAAGTAGAATACAAAGCTGATTTTAAGTCAGGTAGCCGAGTTCTGCGGGCATCGTATAATGGCTATTACCTCAGCCTTCCAAGCTGATGATGCGGGTTCGATTCCCGCTGCCCGCTCCAGATGTGCTGATATAGCTCAGTTGGTAGAGCGCACCCTTGGTAAGGGTGAGGTCGGCAGTTCGAATCTGCCTATCAGCACCACTCCTTCATGTTCTTGCCTCCCTGATTAAAATCTTAACAAGCACTAGCAAATCGCTAATTTACTTACTGCTTGGTTGATGTGGTGTAACCACCGATTCCGTGTCTTAGAGGGACAATTTAAATGTCTAAAGAAAAATTTGAACGTTCAAAACCGCACGTTAACGTTGGTACTATCGGCCACGTTGACCACGGTAAAACAACTCTGACTGCTGCAATCACTACAGTTTTAGCTAAAACTTACGGTGGTGCTGCTCGTGCATTCGATCAAATCGATAATGCACCAGAAGAAAAAGCTCGTGGTATCACCATCTCTACTTCACACGTAGAATATGACACCCCAACTCGCCACTACGCACACGTAGACTGCCCAGGTCACGCCGACTATGTTAAAAACATGATCACTGGTGCTGCGCAAATGGACGGAGCTATCCTGGTTGTTGCTGCGACTGATGGCCCAATGCCACAAACTCGTGAGCACATCCTGTTAGGTCGTCAGGTTGGTGTTCCTTACATCATCGTATTCCTGAACAAATGTGACATGGTAGATGATGAAGAGTTACTGGAATTAGTAGAAATGGAAGTTCGTGAACTTCTGTCTCAGTACGATTTCCCAGGTGACGACACTCCAGTAATTCGTGGTTCAGCGCTGAAAGCACTGGAAGGCGAAGCTGAGTGGGAAGCAAAAATTGTTGAATTAGCAGAAGCACTGGATTCATACATCCCAGAACCAGAGCGTGCAATTGACAAACCATTCCTGTTACCAATCGAAGACGTATTCTCAATCTCAGGCCGTGGTACAGTAGTAACTGGTCGTGTTGAGCGTGGCGTAATCAAAGTTGGTGAAGAAGTTGAAATCGTTGGTATCAAACCAACAGTTAAAACAACTTGTACTGGCGTTGAAATGTTCCGTAAATTACTTGACGAAGGTCGTGCAGGTGAGAACGTTGGTGTTCTTCTGCGTGGTACTAAACGTGAAGAAATCGAACGTGGACAAGTACTGGCAAAACCAGGTTCAATCAAGCCACACACTAAATTCGAATCAGAAGTTTATATTCTGAGCAAAGATGAAGGTGGTCGTCACACTCCATTCTTCAAAGGCTACCGTCCACAGTTCTACTTCCGTACAACTGACGTAACTGGTACTATCGAATTACCAGAAGGCGTAGAAATGGTAATGCCAGGTGACAACATCAACATGATCGTTGAACTGATTCACCCAATCGCGATGGACGACGGTTTACGTTTCGCTATCCGTGAAGGTGGCCGTACAGTAGGTGCGGGCGTTGTTGCTAAAGTATTAGGTTAATTCCTGATAGATTTATGCATGAAGAGGGCATCGTAAGATGCCCTTTTTTGTATCTGAGGATTGGATATTTTAAATCTCAGTAAAGCATTAATATTTTTTCCTGCATCATCATCGTTGATGATACAAACAAGTAAAAACACCTAACTCAAATAAATAGAAATTGAAATCATAATAATTATCATTTACTATCTTGTTCGTGAGTAGTTAATGAGGTTGTTATTATGTACGTATGTCTTTGCCACGGTGTGAGTGATAAAAAAATTATCTCAACTGTCCATAAACATCAAATCCACACTATTAATGAATTACGCAAGATCTTACCCGTTGGAAGTTGTTGTGGTAAGTGTGTACGCCAAGCCCGTCAACTTATCGAAAATGAGCAATCAGCTCTTTATTCACAAATTTCTGAAGTTGCATAACAAATTTTAAATTTCCTTTCTCTCCTCTTTGTATAAAAGGTCTACACTGAAAAGACTGGAAGCAGAGGAGCATAAAATGAAAGGTGATAAAAAAATGATAGCCCACCTTAATAAATTATTAGGTGGTGAGCTTGTTGCAATTAATCAGTATTTCCTACATGCCCGAATGTTCAAAAATTGGGGTTTCACACGCCTCAATGAAATGGAATATCATGAATCCATAGATGAGATGAAGCACGCAGATAAATATATCGAGCGTATCTTGTTCCTTGAAGGCATTCCAAACTTACAAGATTTAGGCAAACTAAACATCGGTGAAGATGTTGAAGAGATGCTACGTTCTGATCTGGAATTAGAATTAGGCGGCGCTAAAGATTTACGTGAAGCCATTGCTTACGCAGATTCAATTCATGACTATGTCAGCCGTGATCTCATGCTAGAAATTCTAACCGATGAAGAAGGGCATATTGATTGGATTGAAACCCAGCTTGAACTTATCGAACGCATAGGGCTTCAAAATTATCTGCAAGCTCAAATTATTGAAGAGTAATTTGGTTGATACAGAAAAGAATAATTCATCTTCCTTAGTGGATTATTAGACACTTTTTAAAGCAAAGGTAATGAAGGTTGCCTTTGCTTTTTTTATTATGGGCTTTAGCCAGTTTAAGTCGCGTCAGCGTCTTAAATATAAAACCACCCGCTATGCGGGTGGGTATTAAAGGTTATACCAAGAAAAACACCTTTCCGTTACGATATAGATGTTCAAGCTAATATTCGTAACTTAAATAAGGAAAGGTGTTTATGGGCATTAAAGCACAAAGCTCAGCACATACAAAGTGGCTGTGTAAATACCATATCGTCTTTTCGCCGAAATATAGACGGAAAGTGATTTTTAATAAAATTCGTTCAAGTATAGGTGAAATCCTTCGAGACCTTTGTAAATATAAAGGTGTGGAAATAATCGAAGGGCATCTTATGCCAGATCATGTTCATATGTTAGTGAGTATTCCACCGAAGATATGCGTATCAAGTTTCATGGGATATTTGAAAGGTAAAAGTTCGTTGATGATCTTTGATAGACATGCCAATCTCAAATATAAATTTGGCAACAGAAAGTTTTGGGCGGAAGGGTTCTATGTCACAACAGTTGGACTCAATGAAGCCACAATTCAAAAGTATATCAGAGAGCAAGAAAAGTCGGATTTAATCTCGGATAAATTGAGCAGTAAAGAATATGAAAACCCCTTCAAGGGGTAAGCCAAAGTAGCAAAGACACTTAGCTTGAACGAAGAGAAAGCAGCGTCATTTAGGCGCAGTCGGTAACAAGCCCTTATAGGGCAAGAGCAAACCACCCGTTTTACGGGTGGTTATGATTTTTGAAAAGATAAAACGAATTTTTATCGCTGATTTTTTATTCTTGGCTTGATTTCATCACTCAGGCAAGTATAATGCGCAGGCTCACTGATTTAGTGAGGCTGATTTATCAGCTAATGCAGATTTTATATTGCATTAATATAATACTCCCGATTGGGGAGTTATATGCAGAACGATTACACTCTCTCATCAATCGAAATGGGTACGAGTAGTGATCATTTACGTTTATAAAAAATAGTTGGAGCTCTGGTCTCATGCAGAACCAAAGAATCCGTATCCGCCTGAAAGCTTTTGATCATCGTCTGATTGATCAATCAACTGCGGAAATCGTAGAGACTGCTAAGCGCACTGGTGCGCAAGTTCGTGGTCCAATCCCACTGCCGACTCGCAAAGAGCGTTTCACAGTGTTGATTTCTCCGCACGTTAATAAAGATGCGCGTGATCAGTATGAAATTCGCACTCACAAACGTCTGGTTGACATCGTTGAGCCAACCGAGAAAACCGTTGATGCTCTGATGCGTCTGGATCTGGCTGCCGGCGTAGACGTGCAGATCAGCCTAGGTTAATCAGGTCATCAAGCGATTGAGAGGTTGAAACAATGATTGGTTTAGTCGGTAAGAAAGTAGGAATGACTCGTATCTTCACTGAAGATGGCGTTTCAATCCCTGTAACCGTTATCGAAATTGAAAACAACCGTGTTACTCAGGTCAGAGATCTAGAGAAAGACGGTTATCGTGCCATTCAGGTGACTACTGGTAGCAAAAAAGCTAACCGTGTACTGAAACCTGAAGCAGGGCATTTTGCTAAAGCTGGTGTTGAAGCTGGCCGCTTACTACGTGAATTCCGTCTGAATGAAGGCGAAGAATACACTGTAGGTCAAAGCATTAGCGTAGAAATTTTCGCTGACGTTAAAAAAGTCGACGTTACTGGAACATCTAAAGGTAAAGGTTTTGCCGGTACTGTAAAGCGCTGGAACTTCCGTACTCAAGATGCTACCCATGGTAACTCCTTGTCTCACCGTGTTCCGGGTTCTATCGGTCAGAACCAGACTCCGGGTAAGGTGTTTAAAGGCAAGAAAATGGCAGGTCAACTGGGTAACGAACAAGTTACCGTTCAGAGCCTGGAAGTAGTACGTGTTGACGCTGAGCGCAACCTGCTGCTGGTCAAAGGTGCTGTTCCAGGTGCAACTGGCAGTGACCTGATCGTTAAACCAGCTGTCAAGGCGTAACGTCGAGGAGATAGGAATGGAATTGGTAATGAAAGACGCGCAAGGCGCGCTGACTGTTTCCGAAACTACCTTCGGGCGTGACTTTAACGAAGCGCTTGTGCATCAAGTAGTCGTTGCATACGCTGCTGGTGCTCGTCAAGGTACTCGTGCTCAGAAAACCCGTGCTGAAGTTTCTGGTTCAGGCAAAAAGCCTTGGAGACAGAAAGGTACAGGTCGTGCACGTTCAGGTTCAATCAAGAGCCCAATTTGGCGCTCTGGTGGTGTTAGCTTCGCAGCTAAACCACAGGACCACAGTCAAAAAGTAAACAAAAAGATGTACCG